>NZ_WTKZ01000020.1:0-64561 GCF_011378805.1 Pseudoalteromonas sp. Z9A6 | reverse complement strand
GCGGCTAAAGCCGCCTAAACGTTATGCACTTCAGGTTTGAATCCGCGTTGTTTAATTCAAACATTAAATATAAAAATATTTTAAGGTTTGCAGCAGCGCTACAGCTAAATTGTACAGTTAGCTGTAGCATTTTAGGCTTTATAGCAACTCAATACTTACTGTTGCGCCTTTTTCGATATTGCCGCTTTGCGCCGGCACTACAATTAAACAGTTAGCTTTACTAAGCGACGAAAGTACACCCGAGCCCTGTTTATTAAACGGGGCAACCACTAAGTCACCTTGCTCGTTAATTGTTGCTGTACCGCGCTGAAAGTCGGCTCTTCCTGGGCGCTTTTTAATAACGGATGTAGTAACCGCGTTAAAGCGCATTTTAGGATTTACTTCACCAAGCCCCGACAGCTTTTGCAGTGCAGGCTCTACTAACTGATTAAACGTAACAGCAGCCGACACAGGGTTACCTGGCAAGCCAAAAAAGTAACTGTTACTTAATTTACCAAAGGCAAAAGGTTTGCCTGGTTTCATGGCTATTTTCCAAAAGTGGATATTGCCAATTTCGTTGAGCACTTCTTTAGTAAAGTCGGCTTCACCAACCGATACACCGCCTGAGCTTATTACGGCATCGGCAAGTTCGTTCGCTTTTAAAAATGCATTAGTGATGAGTTCTTTGTCATCAGGGATAATTCCTAAATCAAGCACGTCTATATTTTTTTGTTGCAGCGCACTAATAATAACAGCGCGGTTACTTTCAAAAATAGCGCCTTGCTTAAGCGGCTGACCAGGTTCAATTAGCTCATCGCCTGTAGAAAGCACGGCTATTTTTAGGGTTCTTACCACATCTATATTGGCAATTCCTAAAGATGCCAGTAATCCCACATCAACAGCTTTTAATTTATCGCCTGCTTTTAAAATAACGTCGCCTATAGCAATATCCTCGCCAGCAAAACGCACGTTTTCATTTAACTCTGGTTGCGCGGTAAACGTAATTTTATCGCCATCAACCGAGGCGTTTTCTTGCATTACTACGCCGTTAGCGCCAGGTGCAATGGCGGCGCCGGTCATTATTCTTACGCATTGCCCTGGGGTAAGTGTTCCTTCAAAAATTTGACCTGCAAACACACTACCTACTTGTGTGTAGGTTAAGCTTTTATCTGAAATACACAGCGCATAGCCATCCATTGCAGAGTTGTTATGCGCTGGTACGTTTATAGTTGACTTAACATCGCTTGCTAAAACGCGATCAACACTTTGCATTATAGAAATGGTTTCAACGTCTTTAACAGGCGTTATTGTGCCAAGTATATTTTGTATTGCAGTTTCAATTGGCAATAAACCGGGTGCATTGCAAACATCGTTCATATATATTGCTTACTTAAATCATTTTATTTTGAAACAATACTTATAATGTCAAAGCTTTACAATACATGGTTGGGTTATTTTTTGTGTGTGATATGCATGCTTTCGTGCGGCGTAAACGCAAAAGAAACGCTGCAAGTAGCCGTAGCGAGTAATTTTAAAACTGTATTGGAAACCCTACTAAAAAAATCCCCATTACCTAATGTTGACGTGAAAATATCAGCCGCTTCTAGCGGTGTTTTATATTCGCAAATAGTGCATGGCGCGCCATTTGATGTGTTTTTATCGGCTGACGATTTTCGCCCGCAATCGCTTATTAAAGAAGGCTATGCCGAGCAAAGCAGCTTAATCACTTACGCGTTAGGCGAACTTGCTTTGTGGCAACCCAAAGCTGAAAAAGTAAATGATAAAGTAGCCATTGCTAATCCGCGTTTTTCACCATACGGGCGTGCCTCAGAGTATTACGCGAATAACCATTTTAAAAAACCAATAAATTATGTGTACGGGAATAACATTACACATGCGTTTCAGTTTGTGCAAAGTGGTAATGTAGGAGTAGGGCTGGTGGCTGTTTCATCCCTAAAGGCGGCTTACAGTAACACGCAAGATCAAAAATATTTAGATTATACCGTGCTGCCTACCAATCAATATCCCGATATAATTCAACAAGGCGTTATTATTAGCTCGACTAAAAAGCATGCTAGCGCTAAGCAACTTATGCAATTTTTAATGATGGACGCTACGCAGCAGCAGTTAATTGAATTAGGTTACAGAATAAAGGACAACAATGCTTCAAAGTGATTTAACCGCGCTGTGGTTAACTATAAAACTTGCCTTTATAACCGCAGTGCTCCTTCTTGTTTTTTGTATTCCACTGGCATACAAGCTCGCTGGCTATAACGGTAAATTTAAACCATTTTTAGAGGCATTAATTGCAATGCCTTTAGTGCTACCGCCTACGTTATTAGGGTTTTACTTACTTGTTTTATTTTCGCCTGATCACGCTTTTGGGCAGTTTTGGTTTTGGCTAACGGGTACGCAGCTTGCGTTTAGTTTTCAGGGCGTGGTTATCGGCTCGCTTTTTTATTCACTGCCTTTTGTAATGCAGCCGCTTGTGGCTGGGTTTAAACATATTAATCAAACCTATAACGAAGCTGCCATTGCGCTTGGGTTGAGCCCGTTTAAACGCTTTGTGCATTTAATTATCCCGCTTTTAAAACCCAGTATTGGTAGCGCGTTTGCTTTAGGTTTTGCGCATACATTGGGTGAATTTGGTTTGGTACTAATGATTGGCGGTAATATTCAGGGGCAAACACAGGTGGTGTCTATTGCGCTTTATGACCATGTTGAATCGTTAAATTATACGGCGGCGCATCAACTTTCACTTATTTTACTGGCTATTTCGTTTGCCTGTTTAGTGCTGTTATTTAAGTTTAATAAAAGCATTGTAGGGGTTAAGCAATAAAATGATTAAGTTAAGCCTTTTTAAAGCACTCAATAATTTTGATTTAGATATAAACCTTGAGCTTGAGTCGTTTAATGTACTCGGTGTTTACGGGCCTTCAGGCTCGGGTAAGTCAACATTACTGCGTTGTATTAGTGGTTTAGATCCTGCAAAAAGTGTTTATGTAAACAATCAGCCAGTGCATGAGTTGCCAAGCGATAAACGCGGTATTACGCTTCAGTTGCAATCGTGCCCGTTGTTTCCTCATTTAGATGTGGCAGGTAATTTAGCGTTTACACAAAAACACTGCGGGAATAAACAAACCAGCTTAACGCTAGAATACGTTGTTAAAACACTTGAATTACAAGACTTACTAAACCGTGATGTACAAAGCTTATCGGGTGGCGAACGCCAACGTGTAGTATTTGCGCGTACGCTGTTAGCTGGTCAAAAATTTATAATGCTTGATGAGCCTTTTAGTGCGCTTGATTGGTCATTGCGTTTTAAAACGCTCACTAAACTTAGCGAGTTTGCAGTTAAGTTTAATATTAAATTTATAATAGTAAGTCACTCATTAAAAGAGCTGCTATTTTGCTGCGATACCCTTATTCAGCTTGATAAAGGTAAGGTGATAAACCAAGGTGCAAGTGCGCACGTTGCAAAAGCTATTTATGCAAACGATAGACAAACACCGCTGAGCTTAATTAATTACGATGTGGTTAAATTTGATGAAGACTACGGGCTATATCAACTGCAATTACAGCAAAGTGAGCAACCGCTTTTTGTGCTTCCTGCACTTGTCGATAGCAGTAATAAGCTAATTATAGAAAGTGAGCAAATGTCGCTTAGTGCGTTAAAGCCTGAGCAAACAACGCACAGTAATGTTTTAGAGTCGGTATTAACTCAGGCTGAGCTTATTAATAATAAGTGGCAGTTAACGCTCAATGTAGATGGGCAGACTTTGTATTGCTTGGCTTCAAGACGAGTGTGGGACAAAAACGACTTTAAAGTGGGCGATGTGCTTTATACAACAATCAGTGATCTAGAATAACTAAATGCTGCACACCGCACATTGACTGTTTTTAGCTATTTTAAAACGATTAAACTCCATGCTTAAACCATCCACCAGCAATAAGTGCTCGCTTAAGCCACTTGGCAAACCAGCAAGTATTTTTAGCGCTTCAGTTGCCTGAATACTGCCTATTAGCCCCACAATTGGGGAAAGCACGCCGGATTCAGAGCAGCTTTGTGTTTGTTCACTAAAAAATTGCGATAAACAACCATAACAGTGGCTGTTTTCATCCATAGTAAAACACGCGACTTGTCCTTCCATACGTATTGCAGAGCCTGACACTAGCGGAACTTTAGCTTTAAAACAGGCGCTATTAAGTGCATTACGCGTTGCGAGGTTATCTGAGCAATCAATTACTATATCAATGTTATTAAATAGCTGTTCTGTAGAGGTACTTGTATCAAAAAATTCCTCAATGGTGTTTATGTCTATTTCACTATTAAGCGCGTTAAGCTGTTTTTTAGCAGCACTGCATTTTGGGCTACCAATATCACTTTCTTTATACAGTATTTGCCTTTGCAGGTTGGTCACGTCTATTTCATCGTTATCAACTAAGGTAAGCGTGCCAACGCCAGATGCCGCTAAGTATTGACCTACCGCACACCCAAGCCCACCCACACCAATAATTAAAGCATGCGATTGCCATAGCTGCTCTTGCCCGTCTATATCGAGCTGCGGCAGCATAATGTGCCGAGAATAGCGCAGTTGCTGCTGGTAAGTTAGCGGTGTTTTTTGCATTTTCAAACTTCTCATACTTTTTTTGAACAATACCAAGTTGTTAAATCCAAGAGCAAGTAGTAACGCTTTTTATTTGCACTCTAACAACCCAGAGCCCTTCACTCATATAGTGCAACTATAACGTATAAAAACAACTGTTGCATGTAACCATATGAAATTTATGGTTTTTAATTAGTGGCTCAGTAATTGCTATATCGGGTTAACTTAAATTTAACAAACATTGGCTGCTACTCATATAAAAGGGTGGGGCATTAATAAAACAATAATACGTTTACGAGGAAAATAAACATGCAACCGAGTTCTGGGTTTAACTTAATATCGTTTAGCGGAAAAATGAAAGTATTGCATCTAAGTTGGATGGTCTTTTTTGTGTCATTTTTTGTATGGTTTAACCATGCTCCTTTATTAGGTGCAATTGCGGGTTCACTTGGGATCACCATGGCACAAGTTAAAACATTACTAATTTTAAATGTAGCGTTAACTATTCCAGCGCGTGTTGTGGTGGGTATGCTAACCGATAAATTTGGTCCCCGTATTGTTTATGCGGCACTCCTTATTAGCTGTAGTATTCCATGTTTTATGTTTGCTATGGCAACCACATTTGAGCAAGCCGCAATAGCGCGTTTTGCTTTAGGCTTTATTGGTGCTGGCTTTGTTGTGGGCATTCGTATGGTGAGTGAATGGTTTCCTGCTAACGAGCTGGGCATAGCAGAAGGTATTTATGGCGGCTGGGGTAACTTTGGTTCAGCAGCAGCGGCTATGTTATTGCCAATTATTGCACTTATGTTTGGTGGCGAAGATGGTTGGCGTTACGCAGTAGGTTTAACCGGTGTATTAAGCGTTATATTTGGTGTTATTTGGTATTTAAATGTAACCGATACGCCAAAAGGCGGTACATACTTTAAGCCTAAAAAAGTAGGCGCAATGGAAGTAACCAGTAAAGGCGACTTTGTATTACTTCTTATTATGAAAATCCCTATGTATGGTGCACTAGCATTACTTACTTGGAAGCTTTCACCAACCGGTGCTAACCTAATTTCGGCTAACTTTGTAC
Organism: Pseudoalteromonas sp. Z9A6; assembly: GCF_011378805.1. NCBI lineage: Bacteria > Pseudomonadati > Pseudomonadota > Gammaproteobacteria > Alteromonadales > Pseudoalteromonadaceae > Pseudoalteromonas > Pseudoalteromonas sp. Z9A6. The sequence goes on along the minus strand of NZ_WTKZ01000020.1, from coordinate 58,900 downwards.
TTGCCGTGTATGCTTTTTTAGTTCTGCTTTATATTTACGAAGTGTATAAAACCTTTGACGTAAATGGTCATATTTTTAAAGAGCCTGTACCCGAGTCGCATCGTTATGAATTTAAGCAAGTGGCTGTTTTAAATATTTTATATTTTACAACCTTTGGTTCTGAACTTGCGGTTGTATCTATGTTACCGCTATTTTTTATGGATGTATTTGCGCTTGATATGGTGTACGCGGGTATTTTAGCCTCAGCTTATGCATTTATGAATTTAGCATCTCGCCCAGGTGGCGGTTGGATTTCAGATAAATTAGGTCGTCGTATTACCCTTATTGTACTTACAACGGGTCTTGCTGTTGGTTATTTTGTAATGGGCTTGGTTGATGCATCTTGGTCTTTATGGCTTGCTGTAGTAGCTGCTATGGCATGTTCGTTCTTTGTGCAAGCTGGTGAGGGCGCTGTATTTGCCGCAGTACCACTAATTAAGCGTCGTTTAACAGGGCAAATTGCAGGTATGACAGGCGCATACGGTAATGTTGGTGCAGTAGTTTACTTAACGGCATTATCACTTGTTGATTATCAAACCTTCTTTTTCATTATTGCGGGTAGTGCATTACTTGGCTTAGGCGCACTGTTTTTTATGAAAGAACCAGACGGACACATTACCGAAGTAAATGAAGACGGCACCGTTGAACTTATTTCAGTGACTTAAGGCATTATTGACTATGTTTGATGAAACACACCACGCTAAAGCGCTTGAAAATGAACTCAATGTTTCATTTGGCGGCCACAGCGCTAAAGGGTTAAAAGCAGAAAACCAAGATGCGTTTGCTGCTCTTAATACCAAAGCGCAAGAAAAAGAGTCTAAAGGCGCTATTGCCTGCTTAGCCGATGGGTGTTCATCAGCAAAAAATGCGAAACAAGCGTCTCAACTTTCGGTTACTCATTTTATAAATGAGTATTTAAATACCCCCGAAAGTTGGGCGGTTAAAAAGTCAGTGTCGAAGGTGTTAGCGAGTTTAAATCAGTGGCTGTATTCGCAATCAGTTAATTACAATCACTTAGGTCAGCGCCAAGCCGATTGGATGACGACTTTTACAGCACTTATTTTAAAGTCGGCAACGGGTTATATATTTCACTTAGGTGATACGCGTATTACTCGCTTGCGAGGAAATAAAATAGAGGCAATAACACGGGATCACAAAGTAAACGATACCCTAACGCGTGCACTTGGCGCACAACTTCATCAAGAAATAGATGTATACGAAGTTGACCTAAAAGCAGACGATATTTATATATTAACCTGCGATGGCGTACACGATGTGCTCCCAAACAGCGATATAGCAAAACTAATTAATGAACACGTTAATTTAGATCACACTAATTTAGAAAATGCAGCTAAAGCAATTACCGAACTTGCATTAGCGCGAGGTAGTGACGACAACGTAAGTTGTTTGCTTGTAAAAGTAGAAAATATTGCCGAGCAAAAGTTAGATGAGCTTTATCATTCGCTAACACGACGAAAAATTCCACCTGCGCTTAATGTTGGACAAAAAATTGATGACTACAAGGTTATCCGTAAATTGCATGCCAGTAGTCGCTCGCATATTTATTTAGTGCAACAAGCGCCCGATATACCGCCAGTGGTTTTAAAAGCACCTTCGGTTAATTTTGAAGACGATGTGCACTACCTTCAAGGCTTTATAAGAGAAGGTTGGGTAGGGCAACGCATAAACCATTTAAACGTGATGAAAGTACTAAGTACGCAATCGCAGAGTCGTTTTTTGTATCATATTTGTGAGTACATGGACGGGCAAACACTCAGTGATTGGAAGCACGATGTGCCGCACCCAGAAATAACCCAAGTGCGCAGTATTATTGAACAAATAGTACATGCACTAAGGGCGTTTCAACGACTCGATATGGTACATCGCGATTTAAAACTCGATAACGTAATGATAGATGCGCACGGAAAAGTAACGCTAATAGATTACGGCACAGTAAGTGTTGCGGCTATGGACGAATCGGTTAAACAAATTGCGGATGATTGCCCACAAGGTACTGCCGACTACACCGCACCCGAAACACTGATTACTATGCACGCCGATTTTAAAAGTGATTTGTTTTCACTTGGCGTTATTGCATATGAGTTATTGTGCTCAAAACTGCCTTACAAACCACTGCCACTTAACCACGTAGCGCCAAAAGATTACAGCCATTGGCATTACACAAGTATTCGTAAATACAGAGCCGATATTCCGTTTTGGTTAGATCAAGCCCTTATGAAGGCGCTTGCCCCTAAACCTGAGCTCAGATACCAAGCTTTTTCTGAGTTTATAAACGATATCAACAAACCTAATCCTTATTTAGAAAGTACCGCTAATAAAAGTTCAATAATGAAACGCGATCCAGTTATGGTGTGGAAATGTATTTCGCTGTGTTTATTTATTGCTTTGGTATGTGTATTAATAATTAAAACTTAGAGAACTAAAATGCTTAACTATAAGAACAACTTACCTATTATTTTTATACTGGGTTGCTTCACTGCGCCTTCAATAAGCCAAGCTTCGCAAACTGATCTTGATTTTAGACTGCGTTTTGAAAGCGTTGATCAAGAAAATGCTCTAAAAGATGCAAGCGGCTTAACACTTAGAACCCGCTTAACGCATCAAACAGATGAGGTGAATGGTTTTTCAGCCCTTATTGAAGTAGAAGACACCCGCAGCCTATTGGGCGTAGATGATTACAACAATACGGTGGGGAAAAATACTAATTACTCTGTTATTGCCGACCCAGAAAACACCGAGATAGACCAAGGTTTTGTTAAATATGCCCGCGATGGTCTATCGCTAAAAGTAGGACGCCAAGTAATAGCCCTTGATGGGCAGCGTTTTGTTGGGCACGTAGGTTGGCGCCAAGACAGACAAACCTTTGATGCAGCAACCATTAATTACGCATTTAACAACATAGATTTACAGTACAGTTATTTAAATAAGCGTAACCGCATATTTGCTGACGATAAAGACATTAAATCGTCCGATCATCTAATTAATGCAAGCTTTAAAACAGACTACGGTAAAGTGGTTTTATACAGTTACTTATTAAGTGACGATGCACTACAAGACGACAGTTTAGACACTTATGGCGTTTCTTTTAACGGTAATAAAACCCTAAACGACATAAAATTTTATTACAAAGCGGAGTATGCAACGCAGTCTGCGTCAACAAGCGTGAGTGATTTTGATGCCGATTACTATGCACTTGAAGGCGCTGTTGATTTAAATGGTTTGGGTATAAAAACAGTAACATTAAAAGTTGGCATAGAGTCACTTGGCTCTGATAATGGCGATTACGGGTTTGCAACACCGCTTGCCACGTTACATAAATTTAATGGTTGGGCAGATACATTTTTAAATACACCCGCACAAGGCTTGGACGACACTTACATAAGCTTAAACGGTAAAGCGTTTGACGGAAAATGGCTGGTGGCTTATCACAGTTTTGATGCTAATGAGCAATCAAATGGGGTTGACGATTTGGGTACTGAACTAAACGTACAATACGTTAAACCTATTAATAAACAATATGCAGTAGGTGTTAAATACGCTGATTACTCAGCGGGCGATACTGCTGCTAATAAAGTCGATACTCAAAAATTGTGGGTATGGATGAGCGCTAAATTTTAACCCTCACTATCTTCTAAAATCCTCTTGTAATTTATAGCGACACAAGATGGTGCAGTTGCACCATCTTGTGGGGCTTTATGCTTTTCACCTCTGCACCAATGTAGGCAAATTACTGATTTTAAATGCTTATATATTTGGCTTACATATTGCTATAACAATCCTATAACAAATTATTCGATGTTAGCTTTAGTCAATCACTAAAGTAGATATCATTTTAAGGTGAGTAAATGCTAAGCAAGCAGCGTGTTGTAGTGGTAGGAAACGGAATGGTCGGGCACCATTTTGTGCAGCAGCTAGTTTCTCAAAATCAAGCTGATGAGCAATTTGAAATTACGGTACTTAGCGGTGAAGACCGTTTAGCGTATGATCGCGTGCAGCTATCGTCTTTTTTTAAAGGCAAAACCGCAGACGACCTCGCACTTACATGCAATAAAACCTATGACGATTGGCAAGTACGCTTTCATACTCATTCTAAAGTGGTTGATATAAATCGTGATACGCAAACTGTAACGACCGCTAAAGGGGAGTTGTTTGAATACGACAAGCTTGTGCTTGCTACAGGTTCATTCCCATTTGTACCGCCTATACCGGGTAAAGATCGCGAGCATTGCCTTGTTTATCGCACCATTAACGATTTACACGCAATAAAAAACTCAGCCCACGGCAGTAAAGTAGGCGTGGTAATTGGTGGCGGTTTACTGGGGCTTGAAGCTGCAAACGCATTAAAGCAACTGGGTCTGCATACTCACGTAATAGAATTTGCACCGCAACTTATGGGCGTACAAGTTGATGCGGGGGGCGGTCGGTTACTAAAAAACAAAATTACAGACTTGGGCGTTACTGTGCATACATCGGTAGCAACAGAGGAAATAGTAGAAGGTGAAAGTTGTCGTTACAAAATGTGTTTTAAAGGCGGTAAAACCCTTGAAACTGACATGATTGTATTTTCGGCAGGTATTCGCCCTTATGATAATTTGGCACGCGAGTTTAATTTAGAGTTAGGCGAGCGCGGCGGTATTGTAATTAATAACCACTGCCAAACGAGCGATAAAAACATATACGCGATTGGCGAATGTGCACTATGGAATAACTTTATTTTTGGCTTAGTAGCACCCGGTTACGCCATGGCTAAAATAGCAGTTGGGCATATTTTACAACAGACGCAGCAAGGTACTTTGCAAAGTACTGGCTTAGACAATAAAGCCGATGAATTTAGTGGTGCCGATATGAGCACCAAGCTTAAATTAATGGGTGTTGAAGTGGGTTCTATTGGCGATGCACATGCACGCAGCGAAGGCGCAATAAGCTATTATTTTGAAGATCAACCCAATGGTATTTATAAAAAAATAGTTACCAATTCACAAAGTAATAAGCTGATTGGCGCGGTACTTGTTGGCGATACCAGCGATTACGACAATTTGCTGCAATATCATTTAAACGACATTGAACTTACCACCGATCCCGAAGCGCTCATTATGCCCCTTGCCGGCGACATAGCAGAGCTAAGCGCCGATGACTTGCCTGATGACGCCATTATTTGCGCGTGTCATAAAGTAACCAAACACACCATTGAACAATCAGTTTCTAACGGCTGCATAGATTTGGCAAGTGTGCAGCAAAGCACCAAAGCCAGTACAGGTTGTGGAGGGTGTGAAAAGCTCGTTCAAAATGTAATAAACAGCGCGCTCGCTAAAGCAAGTAACACTATTAACGTAGTTACCCTTAATGAGCCTGTAAAACAGCCTGCATAAATTAAAGCACACTAAAAGAGAGCAGTAGTATGACAACCGCAAACACGTCACCAACTATAAATAAAACCAGTTTAAAACAAACAACATGTGCTTACTGTGGTGTAGGGTGCGGTGTTGATATTTCACTTTTGAATAATGTGCCAACCAAGCTTGAAGGCATGCGAGAACACCCCGCAAACTTTGGTCGTTTATGTGTAAAAGGCACCCATTTGCTCGACACCACAGGCAGTGATAATCGCTTAACGTCGCCCCTTATTAATAACCATGCCGTTACGTGGGATGAAGCAACCGACCATGTTGCCAATAAATTTAACGACGTAATACAAAAACACGGACCCGATGCGGTGGCATTTTATGTATCGGGGCAGTTACTTACTGAAGATTACTACATTGCAAATAAATTAATGAAAGGCTATATAGGCTCAGGCAATATTGATACAAATTCGCGCCTGTGTATGTCATCTGCTGTGGCAGGTTATAAACGCGCTTTTGGTGAAGACGTAGTGCCGTGTACCTACGAGGATTTAGAGCAAACTGAGCTGCTTATTTTAATTGGCTCTAATGCCGCATGGACTCATCCGGTTTTGTATCAGCGAATGGAGCGTGCAAAGCAGCTTAACTCAAATATGAAAGTGGTGGTTATTGATCCGCGTAAAACTGACACCGCTGAGCTTGCCGACACATTTTTAAATATAAAACCAGGCAGTGACGCTGCGCTTTATAACGGTTTGCTTAATTATTTAAATGAGCATAACCACCTCGATACGCAATTTACTGCTCAGCACACAAACGGTTTTGAAAGCGCACTGCAAGAGGCACAAAAGTGGAGCTGTGAGGCAGTTAGCGACTTTTGCGATATAGCAATTGAGCAAGTTACTGAGTTTTATGCGCTATTTGCTAAAAGCCCAAGTGCGATTAGCTTTTATTCAATGGGTATAAATCAATCAAGCTCGGGTGTAGATAAATGTAACGCCATTATTAATGCTCATTTAGCCTCAGGTAAATTACTTAAGCCAGGCAGTGGTCCGTTTTCGATTACTGGGCAACCTAATGCGATGGGCGGGCGCGAAGTAGGTGGTTTGGCTAATCAGTTAGCGGCGCATTTAGATATTGAAAACGAAGCGCATCAATCACTTGTACAACGTTTTTGGCTCTCGCCAACTATCGCTAAAAAAGCAGGTAGCAATGCCATCGATATGTTTGATGACATAGCCGCGGGCAAAATAAAAGCAGTGTGGATAATGGCAACAAACCCAATGGTGAGTTTGCCCAATAACGCCGCTATAAAAAAAGCATTAGAGACCTGCGAGCTGGTGGTTGTATCTGACTGTATTGCAAAAAGTGATACGTTAAAATTTGCCGATGTTGCTTTTCCATCAACCGGATGGGGCGAAAAAAACGGCACAGTAACTAACTCAGAGCGAAGAATATCAAGGCAACGCCCGTTAGTAGCGCCTTATTCAGGAGCTAAAAACGATTGGCAAATTATGTGTGAAGTCGCTAAAAAAATGGGCTTTGAGGGGTTTGACTTTACAGATCCAAGTGGCATTTTTGAAGAATGGGCACAATTAACCGACTTTGAAAATAACGGCAGCCGATTATTAAACCTCTCTGGTTTAGTTGGGCTCACAAAAAGCCAGTACGATAACTTAAAACCCATTATGTGGCCTGTTATTAAAAATCAGCCTTATAAAAACGGTCAGGTTTTTACAAATAACCAATTTAGCACCGCTGATAAAAAGGCGCGTTTTATACCTATAACGCCGCAATTACCTGTGCAACAAACATCAAGTGATTATCCGTTTGTAATGAACTCAGGGCGTATACGCGACCAATGGCATACCATGAGCCGCACGGGTAAAAGCACTGCGCTTTCATCGCATATTACACGGCCGTACATTGAAATTAATCCGCTTGATGCCAGTAAATTAGCAATTAAACAAAACGATTTAATAAGTGCGATTGCCCAAACAGGGCAGGTTACCGCGCATGCAAAAGTGACCGATGCCATGCGAAAAGGTGAATGCTTTATGCCTATTCATTGGAATAAGCAATTTGCGTCATCCGCTACAGTAAGTGGGTTGTATCAATCGGTAGTTGATCCGATATCTGGTCAGGCTGAGTGTAAACATGGCGCCGTAAATATAGTTAAAGCACCGTTTGAGCAATATATGCAGCTGTTTACTAAAAACGAACTTGTTATAAACAGTGATTTTTGGCTCAAAGTTAATGCAAGTAATTGCTTTAATTACCAATTGGCGCTTAATGAGGCACAAAGTGATTTACTGTATTTCTGCCAAACCTTAACTGGTTTACAAGGGCAGTGGTCGGCTATGAATACGGCAAAAGCCATGCATGTGCAGTGTATTCAAAACGATCAATTAGCGTTTGTTGGTGTTATTTCTAATGAGCAAAAAGAAATATCACTTGAGTGGATAAACCATTTATTTGCAGAGCCATTACTGACTTTTACCCAATTACAGTCTTTGCTTTATGCAACCCCCGATGAAGAATTTACTCAAGGCGTGCAAGTGTGTAGCTGCTTTAAAGTAAGAGAGCAGCCGATTATAAACGCCATTAAAAACGGTGCAAACACAGTCGAGCAATTGGGGGCTGAACTAAAATGCGGCACGAACTGCGGTTCGTGTAAAACGCAATTAAGCCAATTAATAAAACAACATTACAAAGCAGGTTCTAGCAGCATTGATGTTGCGGTTGTAATGTAAACAAACAAGGAAGCATATGCTTAATGATCAATTTGGTCGGCAGTTTAACTATTTGCGCCTCTCAATAACCGATGTATGTAATTTTAGTTGTAGTTATTGTTTACCAAACGGGTATCAGTGCGATACACCGCGTAATTTTTTAAATAAAAACGAAATTAGCATGCTTGTAAATGCGTTTGCAGAGCTAGGTACTAAAAAAGTGCGCATTACAGGTGGCGAACCGTGCTTACGAAACGACGTCACCGATATTATAAAACTCTGTAAAAATACGCCTGGCATAGAAAAAGTAGCCATTACTACCAACGGGTTTAATTTATTAAATAAAATTGATGAATTTGCCGATGCAGGGCTTGATGCGCTTAATGTCAGTATTGATAGTTTAAATCCGAGTATGTTTAAACTCATAACAGGGCACGACAAACTTAACCTTATTTTAAAAGGGATTGAGCGCGCGGTAGATCTGGGCATAAAAGATATAAAAATAAATGCAGTGCTTGCCAAGCAGTTTAATAAAAACCAATTAAAGGATTTTTTAGCGTGGGTAAAACACCACAAAGTTACAGTGCGCTTTATAGAATTAATGGAAACAGGTGACGGCGCAACATTTTTTGAAGAAAACCACTTAAGTGGGCAAACGGTTAAGGCCCAATTACTCGACCAAGGTTGGTTACAAGTCGTTAGGGGGAAATTAAATGGACCCGCTGAGGAGTTTTGTCATCCTGATTACGATGGTCGTATTGGTTTAATAATGCCGTACAGTAAAGACTTTTGTAAAAGTTGTAATCGCTTAAGGGTGTCGGCGCTGGGTAAATTACACTTATGTTTATTTGCAGAGCAAGGTATAGATTTGTGCGAACTACTCAACGAGGACGATACTGCAGCGACCGTAAAGGCAATTCGAGCCGCTATGGGCAATAAAGAAATAAGTCATGAGCTGGATAAACGCTTAACAGGTGCGACAACTCACTTAGCCATGTTAGGCGGCTAATATGGAAGCTAATATAAAATCTAATATGAAAGTTAAGCGAGATTTTACAGGCGTTGTGCTTGCTGGTGGTAAGTCATCAAGAATGGGCACAGACAAAGCCGATTTAGTTTTAAAAAATAAAACGCTATTGCACAATGCGTGTGATTTATTAAAAGACGTAGGCGCTAAAAACATACTTATAAGTCGCAACGTTACAAATCCAGTCAAGTCATTGAACCATTATTCACCGAGCGATTATCCTTCAGAAAAGTACGTTAAAGATATATACCCAAATAGTGGACCCCTGGGCGGTATTTACTCAACATTAATAGCCACCGAGCACGACTTACTTATTACTGCGGTAGATATGCCTCTACTTACGAGTAGTTTGTTAAGCACAATTGTGCTGGCTTCTCAGTCAAATAACGTACAAAGTGTGAGCAATCAATTAAATCAGTCACAAATACATGCTTGGCACTTTGAAAATGAACCATTACCGCTGTATATTCGTAATACAAGCAGTGTAAAAAATCATTTAAAACACATACTCACAAACGCAAACAGTCATAAATCAATAAAACAGTTTACCCAAAGTATTGGTGTGCAAACGCTTTTATGTAATAAAACGCATGCATTAATAAACACCAATACGCCGGCGCAATTTAAAGCTGTAAATGAGCATTTTGACCAAAGCATTAATCACTTAAGAAGAACATTATGAGCCACACAAGCGATACACAAATACCTTTAAACATTGCCGTACTTACAGTAAGCGACACGCGCGATGCGATTACTGATACCTCAGGTCATTACTTAATTAAAGCGCTAACTGAGGCGGGTCATCACTTAGCGGATAAAGACATAGTTAAAGACGACGTTTACCAAATGCGTGCAGTGGCATCGCAGTGGATAGCCGATGACACCATTCATGCTATTTTAGTGACTGGCGGTACAGGCTTTACTGAGCGCGATTCAACACCAGAGGCATTTGCGCCGCTGTTTGATAAAAGCGTAGACGGTTTTGGTGAGCTATTTAGGCACATATCGTACGGCGAAATTGGTAACTCTACTATTCAATCTCGTGCATTGGCAGGACTTGCTAACAACACCGTTATTTTTTGTATGCCAGGCTCTACAGGCGCATGTAAAACAGCGTGGACAGGCATAATAAAAGATCAACTTAACTCAATGCATAAACCGTGTAACTTTGTACCGCACATTACCATTGGTAAAAAGTGTGAATCGCGTGAGCAATAGTATGTTAAGCCACGTTGACGAAAACGGCCAAGCTAATATGGTTGATGTATCGCTCAAAGAAGTAACCCTGCGCGATGCCTCAGCTGAAGCCTTTATTAGCATGAGCAAGCTTGCCTTTGAGCAAGTAATGCTTAATCAAAACACAAAGGGAGATGTGCTAGGCGTGGCACGCATTGCAGGTATTCAAGGCGCTAAAAAATGCGCTGATTTAATCCCGCTTTGTCATCCGCTTGCACTTAGTAAAGTCGCTGTTGATTTTGAACTTGATGAAGCAAACAGCCAAATTAAAATAACCAGCTACTGCAAACTTGCAGGTAAAACGGGGGTTGAAATGGAAGCGTTAACAGCGGTATCTGTGGCTAGCCTTACTTTGTTTGATATGTGTAAAGCAGCCGACCCTCTAATGGAAATTAGCGGCATGCGCGTTACTCAAAAAGCAGGGGGCAAAAATGGTAGTTGGCAACGCGATTAATCCAAACGATGCAATATCTAGCGCCGGGAAAGTAGAGTTATTGTTTTTTGGGCAACTAAAAGAGCGGTTAAAGTGCAGTAAATTAAGTCTTGAGATTACGCAGCCGCTTACTATTTCAGAGCTTAAATTAAGATTAGTGAGTCAATACCCGCACTGGCAACCGTGGCTGGAAGAGCGTGAGTTACTTGCAGCGCTTAACCAAACTATGTCATCAAGCGACGAAATAGTGAAAGCAGGGGATGAGCTTGCCTTTTTCCCGCCGGTTACAGGTGGCTAATGAGCATACATATTCAAGTACAAACTGATGATTTTAATGTAGGTGACGAGCACAATACGCTTTGTAGTAATAATAAAAGCGATGGCGCTGTTGTTACCTTCACAGGTTTGGTAAGAGAGTTCAGCAGTGGCGATAACGTTATTGCACTTGAACTTGAACACTACCCTGGTATGACCGAGCAACTGCTTCAATCTATTGCAGAGCAAGCACAAACTCGCTGGCAACTGGCGCGAATATGTATTATTCACCGCGTTGGTTACATAGCACTTGGCGAGCAAATTGTATTTGTAGGCGTAACGTCCCGCCATCGCCAAGCCGCGTTCGAAGGCGCACAATTTATAATGGATTATTTAAAAAACCACGCCACGTTTTGGAAAAAAGAGCACTTTAAAGACTCATCAAACTGGGTTGAGTTTAAACAAAGTGACAAACAAGCGATGGGTAGGTGGCAAAAGAAGCCATAAATGTAATGTGTGGATAAAGATGCGTTTAAAATTTATCTCAAAAAGAGAATCAATAGAGTCTGCTGCTCTTTGGGTCGCGGCTCTATTAATTTTAGTAATCATGTTAGAGCTTATAACAGGCTGGTCGATAGGTGGAAAGAGCTCGCCGAGTAAATCTAAAAATATTAACCCTGAACAGTTTTGGTTTGAAATAAAATTGCACTGCAGCTTAGTCTTATGGTTGATTTTTAGATCATTTTTTACATTCCCATTTTTTAGAGCTATGTACAATAGCTTGCTTCATTTTAGGGAAAAACACAAAATTATATCAAATATCTTTTTTTATATACTGACCCCCATATTTGTTGTGTTTCTAATTTTAACTTTATTATATATTAACGACTTATAATATTACTTTGTTGATCATCAAGAATGAATGATGAAAATCTATACTCTCTTATTATTGGCTATTTTTATACAACCGTTCTGTATTTACTTTGCTTTATATGCAAAAGCAAAATATTCATCAGAAAATAAGCCAATTAATCAGCTCGCATTAGGTGTTACGCCAATTCTTGCATATCTATCTGCAGAAGATTTCTGGGGGGCATTTGTATTAATGTTTATGGTTACAGCAGTGTCACTTGTTTTATCGTTATTGCTAAACTTTAGATATGTGATGACAAGAAAAATAAATACGAGTGTAATCCTAACTTCAATCGTTTCATTCCTCTTAGTAGCAGGTTTCTTCTATTGGTTAGTTGGCCACTTTATAGTTGAAAACTGGTATGAAACATTCTGGCCTTCGCTTTATTTTTTTTTGGCTACTTTTTAGTGTTTTTGTTATAAAAATTATTGAAAAAAAGCGAAAAACTAAAGATGGACTGAGCAATATGCTGGTACTGGCTTTATGTGTTGCTGCGTCAGTTGTTTCTGCATTTGGGGATGCATTTATTTTATGCACACTTATTAATATATTTTTACTTATCCCAATAGGCGGCGCTATTGTGAGCAGTGGTGTTGACAAAACTTCTGCTGGTGGCATCGCCTTTTTTTATGGTTACGTATTTATTATGAGTTTGCCTATTTCTGGCCTGCTTTATTTAGCGCTTAGCTCTATTTAATACCTATCAAAAAATAGACTTAGATATTATTATAATTTAGCTCTGGGCTATTTAAAGTATTAATCAAAGGTTTTATATGAAAATAATCTCTACTAATATCTCTAAAATAAAAACGGTAGTGTATAACGGAAAAGAGGTTAAAACCGGTATTGTTAAAACCCCAACTAACGAACCTGTTGTTATTGAAAAGCTAAATATTATAGGTGACGAGCAAGCTGATTTAGTTAATCACGGCGGGGTAGATAAAGCGGTTTACGCGTTTTCGCACAATCATTATGATTATTGGAAACAAACCCTCGAGAATGATGATTTGGCAGTAGGTGCCTTTGGCGAAAACTTCACGATTTCTGACCTTGATGAAGCGAATATACACATAGGTGACCATATTCGAATTGGTACTGCATTACTTGAAGTAAGCCAACCTCGTGTGCCTTGTTTTAAATTAGCTATCGCCCTTAATAATAAAAACAGCCTTAAACTGTTTACGCAGCATTACTGCACTGGCGTGTATTTTAGGGTACTAGAGCAAGGCGTTGCAAAAACGGGTGATAGTGTTGTTATCGAGAAGAAAGCTTCGCACGACATATCAGTTAAAAAACTGTTCCAGGCATTTTTTGATAAAAAATATCCAGATTATGAAAGTGTATTATTAGCAGCACTCGAATTGCCCGAGCTTGCTCTTGAGTGGCACACTAAAATTAAAAAGAAGCTTTTTATTAAAAGCGAACAAAGTTAAGCATAAATTATTATTTATAGAGGACCTAGTAAAAAAGATAAAACCTGCTATACCTAATGTTATAAATACTATAATTATTATAGTGTTATTAAAAAACTGTTGGGTTAGTAGCTAAAATAGGTATCGTATATGAATATCTCTAGAAAACTGATGCTTATTGTGATTTTAACAGCTGCAGAGGTAAGTATTACTGTTTACTCAGCTTTTGAAATAGCTAAAGGGGCTTAGTTTCACCAGCTTAATTTTCTTCACTTAAAATATACTCATCAACTTACCAAGTCAGTTAAAAAATAGAAAATGATCTCCCCATAGATATAAATACCATTGAGTCAGATATATTGTTAATTAGGCAGCAACCAATTGAGTGTATTGAAGAAATAAATCCATTAAATTATGCTGTTATGAAATTTATTAACACAGAGCAAACTTTAACAATTTGTGAAAAAGACATAGAAAATGAATTTTTACGTTGGACTAACTGATTTACAAAGTTTTTTTGTAAACTATTTAAAATTGATTTTTCTTTTTCTGTAAGTTGTGAATCACTTGCTCGCTCGAATATCAACCATCCAAACTTAAGACCTGAGGGCAAAATAATAGGCGATATAACTCTAAATATTTTAAGGTCATGCTCAATAATCGATTCATTAAAAATATCATCAGATAGTTGCTCTTTAGCTACTGCTATTTCTGAACCTGATTTATATAGCTCAACGACACCTGCAGGCAGATTAGCAACAATAGAAAATGAGCTCGCATCAAAAATGTTTAAAATTAGCTCAGCAATGTTTTCTATGTTCGTTTGAATGTCATTATCAAGAGAAGCTGTTAACTGCTGCTCATCTATTAATAATACACCTTCTATATAACTCTCTACATTGGGCATTCAAACTCCTACAACAGTATTAAATATGCCTCATTAAAATGAGATGCAACAAATGATTAACTTATTGTAGTTGATTATTTTGAATACGTTGAATAATTTGCATTATAAATAGACGTCAAATTAGAGTTTTACCTTATTGTAGTCAGCAGGTTATGAATCAATTTTAAAATAAGGCAAAACTCAATCTGGGTGTGAAATTTGTAACTTAATAAATAACTATTATTTAGGGTAGTGTTCTTACTAAAGAGCAACATGCCCAAGTTAAAACAGCATATTTAATCGCTCAGTTGTACAATTTTTTGCGCTACGCTAAATAAGGTTTTATGCGTATCCATTGCTTGTTTTTGTAGCTGTTTATGGGCTTGCTCTTCGGTGAGCTTTAACTGCTCAATAAGTATGTACTTGGCTTGGTGAATTACCTTTTGCTCACTAATAACTTTTTTAGCGTCAAGTAACGCTTGGTTTATTTGTTTAATATGCTGGCTTTGCTCGATAATTAAATCGTACATACTTTTATTACTATTGAGCTTATCGGCCGCTATATTTTGGCTTACTTCTGGCTCTGGTTGCTTAATGGCTAATTGCCCAAAAGTCGGGGCTATGTGCTGCTCTGCCATATTGTTAAGTACTTGCTTATTTGTATTTAAACTACGTTGAGCACAGGCTATTTGCATTGCTGCGGTATCAATTAATTGATCTGCTATGTTTTGTTCAATTTTGTGCATTATATCTATGCGCGTAGTGGTTACTTCATACCATACTTCGCTTAGTTGCGAGAGCGGTTGAGCGTTTTCGTCATCGAGTTTTTGCAGTAAACTTCTAAGTTGATCTACCTGATTATTAACCTGATGTGTTGTTAACGTGGCAAAGCATTTTAAAAGGTGCGCATCGGCGTACTCATTAAAAAAGTCAAAGCTGTGGTTTTGCTCTTGTACGAAATGCGCGAGTTGTTGTTTTTGCTCAGTGGTAAATTTACTCGCTGCAAATGCTTGTGCACCACAGGCGCGCTCTTGTCCTGCATACTCTTTACCTTGCATAAAGTTAAAAAAGGCAACTAATAAACGCGTTATATTAGGATCGCTTGCGCCATCTGCTGCCTCTAAAATAATATTGAGTAAACTAGCAATTAACTGCGTGAACGACTGCGTAGCATGCACTGCACTAATGTTTTGTTGTGCTATTTGATTGCGTAGTTCGGGCAATGCGTCAAGTGTTTGCAGACTATAGGTAATTAAATTAAATAACCGAGTATGACCAGTATCGGCGTTGTCGTTTATAAATGTTTGTTTAAGAGAATTATAAAATGCAGTTTGTGCGCTGCTGCTTAAAGGGATTTGTTCTTGTAATTGGGTTTTAAATCGCTCTCGATTTGAGGCCAAAAATATATTACTCATTGCGCGTTCTTTTTGTAACTGATGTACAAAATCGCCTAATTTAGTAAGCGAGGCACAACTGTTTTGTAATTGCTTTAGCGCGTGTATTTCTTGATACTTAGCCGCTAATAAAAACTGTTTTGTGAGAGGATTGCTTGTCGCCATTGGTATTATTCCACACTTTTTTGTTTTTAAAGTGCAACCACTGTTCCAATCATTAATAAATTTCATCATTGAATTTAAAATCAAGCTAATACAATTGCTTAAAGTATTATTTTTATTTGTCACTGTGTTTCTATAATTTAACTTACCATTACTTTTAACTTATTTGGTGCATTTAAGCATGTTATTGCACACAACTTGAACCTAAATTAAAAACAAAAAAAGCGCCTACTCCTGGGGAGGTAGTAAGCGCGAAAAGTGCATTATTCATTTTGCATCATGCGTTAATATTTACACTATTTAGTAATTCAGGACTAATTGCCATTTTATGATTTATTACTTCACCAATCATAATTAGGGTAGGGCCTTGAAGGTCGTGTTTAGCATGCTCATTTACTACTAGTTCAAGCGTACTGGTAATTACCTTTTGCTTAGCGGTAGTAGCGTTCTCTATCAGTGCAATGGGCGTTTCACTTGGCCAACCCACTGATTGTAAACCGTTGCTTAGTGCTTGTAGGCGCGAAAGTCCCATATAAACCACTAAAGTAGGGTTGTTATTGCCTTGCTCAAATGCGTAATTTTTCCAATGAGGTTGCTTGTTAGGAGCGGCAAATTGCGCCGTTAAAAACGTAACACTACGCGCTACGTCTCTTGCTGTAAGCGGAATACCTGTATAAGCAGAAGTAGCGCAAGCCGTTGTTACACCCGGAACAATAGCAAAATTAATATTATGCTTTGTAAGCGCATCGGCTTCTTCGTTAATGCGTGCAAATATACTCGGATCACCTCCTTTTAAACGCACTACGTTTAAGCCTTGTTGCGCGTATTTAACCAGTAGTTCGCAAATGTTAGCTTGGGTCATCGAGTGCTTACCAGCACGTTTACCTACAAATACACGCTGCGCTTTTTTAGGCAGTGTTTTTAGTAAATCATCGCTTACTAACCAATCGTATAAAACAACATCGGCGGTATTAATTAAGCGCTGCGCTTTTACCGTAATTAGCTCTGCGTCTCCTGGGCCCGCACCAATTATATAAACGTTGCCGCTTTTGGCGCTGCGACTATTTGTGCTTGTTAGCTTAGTAACAAGCTTATTTAACCACACGTTTTCAATACCCGAAAAATAAGACAGTACACTCATATTATTCCCCTAAGCCACAGCTGTTGTAACTTTGGGTTCAGAGCTTATAAATACACTGCCGTCTTCAATTTTTGCACTAAAAACCGGTAAGTGTATTGCTTCTGCTTCTAAACATTCACCTGTTTCTAGGCAAAAGTGTTGCTTATATAAAGGCGATGCAACAACTAATTTAGTGTCGATAGAGCCAATAATGCCACGCGATAATACATTGGCTTTGCCAATAGGGTCGAAGTTGCTAATGGCAAACACAGCCGTTGGGTTTTGTGGAATATAAAAAATAGCCACTTGCTGATTATTAACTAATGCGCATACGCCGCTATTAGCCACTAGGTTGTCGATTGTTCCAATATTATGCCAAGACATCAGCTTGCTCCTCTTCAACTTCCATTACTGGAATACGGTTTTGTGTATTACGTTGCTCACGCTTTTCGGCTTCTGTAGCAGGGCGAATTTGGTTACGCTCTTGCACAAATAAAATATTGTCGTCGGTTTCGGGGCTATTAACAAACTGGCGGAATCGTTTGGCTGCATCAGGGCTTTCAATCGCTTTTTTCCACTCACACGCATAGGTTTGTGTAATTAATTCCATTTGCGCTTCTAGCTCGTCGCAAATGCCTAAGCTGTCGTCAATTGCTACGCTTTTAAGGTAGTCTAAACCGCCTTCAAGGTTTTCCATCCATACCGACGTACGCTGTAATTTGTCAGCCGTTTTAATGTAAAACATAATTACGCGGTCAATGTATTTAATCAGTGTTGGCGTGTCTAAATCGGTCGCAAATAAATCAGCATGGCGAGGGCGCATACCGCCATTACCACACACGTATAAGTTCCAGCCGTTTTCGGTGGCTATAATGCCAATATCTTTACTTTGTGCTTCGGCGCATTCGCGGGTACAACCCGATACCGCCATTTTAAATTTATGCGGTGCGCGTAACCCTTTGTAGCGGTTTTCTATTTCTATTGCGTGTCCAACGCTGTCTTGCACACCATAACGACACCACGTACTACCCACACACGACTTAACAGTTCTAAGAGACTTACCATAGGCATGACCTGTCTCAAATCCGGCTTCTATAAGTCGCTCCCAAATAACAGGAAGCTCTTCTAAGCGCGCACCAAATAAATCAATACGCTGACCACCAGTGACTTTGCAGTACAGGTTAAAGTCTTTTGCTACTTGTCCAATTACAATGAGTTTGTCGGGCGTTATTTCGCCACCAGCAATACGCGGTACCACAGAGTACGAACCATCTTTTTGCATATTTGCTAGGTATGTATCGTTAGTGTCTTGCAAGCCAACATGAGCGGGTTCTAAAATAAAGTCGTTCCATGTTGAAGCTAAAATAGAGCCAATGGCAGGTTTACATATTTCACAGCCATGACCGCTGCCGTGTTTAGTTAGTAAGTCATCAAAGCTTTTAATGCTTTCTACTTTTACCATGTGTAGTAGTTCTTGGCGTGAATACGCAAAGTGCTCACATACATGGTTGTTAACTTCAACACCGCGGCTTGCTAATTCGTTATCAACAACTGATTTTAATAACGCGGCACAACCACCACAGCCGCTTGCTGCTTTAGTGCATGATTTTACCGAGGCTAAATCGCATGAGCCGCCATCAATTGCACCTACAATGTCGCCTTTACTCACATTGTGACATGAACAAATAGTGGCGGTGTCGGGTAGGGCACTGCCCGATAACGACGGCGCGCCGCCGCTGTCTGGTAAAATTAAACACTCAGGGTTTTCTGGTAAGTCCATGTCGTTAAGCATGTACTGCAATAAAGTATCGTAGTCGCTGGTATCGCCAACTAGTACAGCGCCCAGTAATTTATTGCCTTTCTCACTTAGTATGATTTTTTTATAACAGCCGCGAATAGCATCTTGATATATAAGTTCTTTACAGTCTGGCGTTTTTGCGTGAGCGTCGCCAATTGAGCCTACTTCTACACCTAATAACTTAAGTTTAGTGCTCATATCGGCACCTAAAAACTCAAGCTTGCCACCACTTAATTGACTCGCTGCAACGCGTGCCATGTTGTAACCCGGTGCTACTAAGCCAAATAGTTTTTTGTCCCACATGGCACATTCACCAATGGCTAAAATATCAGGATCTGACGTTTGGCATTGGTTATTAATAATAATACCGCCGCGCTCACCGAGTTCTAAATCAGCAATTTTACCAAGTTGATCGTACGGGCGAATACCGGCAGAGAACAAAATTAGGTCTGTTTCTAAAAATGACTCATCCGAAAAGTTCAATCTAAAGCGACTCGTTTCGCCTTTTACTATTTCACTGGTTGCCTTTGATGTGTGTACCGTTACGCCAAGTTCTTCTATTTTATTTTTTAGAAGCGTACCGCCTTGCCCATCAAGTTGAACAGCCATAAGTTGTGGCGCAAATTCAACTACGTGGGTATCAAGCCCTAGTTGCTTAATCGCATTTGCGGCTTCAAGCCCTAACAAACCACCGCCAATAACTACACCACTTTTACTTACAGCGGCACTGGCTTTTATTTGTTCTAAATCTTCTAATGTGCGGTACACCAAACAATGGGGTTGGTCGTTACCTTTTATAGGCGGCACAAATGGGAACGAACCTGTAGCGAGTACAAGTTTGTCGTACGGGTATTGCTCACCCGTTAATGTGGTCACTATTTTTGCTGTTCTATCAATGTCTTCAACCCACTGGCTGGTATGCACATTAATATTAAGTTGTTTATAGTTGTCGTGAGTGGTGAGTGCTAAATCGGCGGCTGTTTTGCCATCAAATACACTTGATAAATACACGCGATCGTATGCAAGATTTGCTTCTCCGCAAAGTACAGTAATGTCTGCGTTGGCATCGCTTTGGCGCATTTGCTCAACAAAGTGGTGTCCGACCATACCATTACCAATAATGAGTATTTTTTGCGAGGTTTGCATAGGGCATTCCTTAAAGTGACGGTTTAAATACAAATAACAAAAAAGCCCGCCACAAATACGCATTATGCATAATTGTGTGCGGGCTTCTTTGCCGATGGTTGCTAATAGCTATAGTGCCAACAACCTAAATTTGTTGCCGTAAGTAAAACGGGCTTGTTAATAGAGTGTTTGCAAAAACATAGCCAGTTTTTTAAGTTATTGTTTAAATACTATTTAATATGTTTTTAGAGTGAATGAAAAACTCGTTTTGACATATGTTGGTGCGCGCCTGGCACTAAGAGGGTGCAAGTATTGTCATTGTTTTGTGCATTATCAGTCAATAAAACACCCATTATCATTGATTGTATATTGAGTTAAATTTAGCCCATAAAATACGTACACGTACTCTCACGGGCAAAATGATAAACACAAACTCAATAGATGCTTCACCTTTTCACGAAGGCGAGCTGGCAATACAAGACAAGCTCGGTAAACGAGAAATAATGGCAACATTTGGCAAACGTGCCGTGCGCTCATTTATGCCAGAGCAGCATCAGGCCTTTTTTTGAGCAGTTACCATTTGTGGTTGCAGGCAGTGTTGATGAAAATGCCGATGTGTGGGTATCTATTGTTTCATGGCAGTCAGGCTTTTTAAGCGCCCCCACACCTAGGTCGTTATTAATGACGCACGCGGTTGATAAAAACGACCCCTTACATGGCACGTTAAATATTGCCGGCTCGCCAATTGGTTTATTAGGCATTGAGCTAAGCACGCGTAGGCGTAACCGTTTAAATGTGCGCGTAGGTGAGGCAATTAGTGATAATCAGGTGAGTTTTAATGTTGATCAATCTTTTGGAAATTGCCCGCAATATATTCAAACGCGCGACTTAACGTTTAATAGAGATCCTTTAGTTAAAAGTAGTGCAGTACAAAAAGTTGAATTTAATACAATTGATAACGCAGCCAGTGCGTTAATTGACACCACCGATACATTTTTTGTATCGAGTTTTATAACCGCAAAAAACAATCCAAAAATTGAAGGGGTTGATGTTTCTCACCGTGGTGGGTTGCCGGGTTTTGTAAAGCGCGAAGGCAACACATTAACGATTCCTGATTACGCAGGTAACAATTTTTTTAATACCTTGGGTAACTTTTTATTAAACCCAAAAGCAGGTTTGTTATTTCCTGATTTTGACACGGGTAATGTATTAATGCTTACTGGCAGCGTTGAAATTTTATGGGACGGGCATCCAGAGTTAGAGGGCTTTATTGGCGCAGACCGAGGCTGGAAATTTACCCTCACTAAAGGAATGTGGCTTAAAAACTTACTCCCGTTTAGTGCTAAATTTGATGCTTATTCCCCTAACACTAAAATGACGGGCACGTGGCTTGAGGCTGATAAAAACAAACAAGCCGAAAAACTAAAACATACTTGGCAGCCTTTTAAAGTAACTAAAATAATAAAAGAAAGTAATGTAATTACCTCCTTTTATTTAGAAGGGCATAACAATACAACCTTGTTACCGTTTAAAGCTGGGCAGCATTTAACTGTACAATTACCAAGTAAAAATAGTCGCAATAGCAAAAACAGTAATAGCAAACCTGTTATTAGAACCTACACCGAGTCATCGAGCCCGCATGAACTATTTTATCGGTTATCGATTAAAAAAGAGCTTAATGGCGAGGTGTCTAACTACTTTCATAATAACGTAAAAGTAGGTGACGTTATTTTAGCTAAATACCCACAAGGGCAATTTTTTATTGACTCAATCAATACTAAACCAGCGGTACTCATTGGTGGCGGAATAGGCATTACACCCATGGTTTCAATGGCTAAACACATTGCCAATGAAGGGTTGAGAACCCGCTATACACGCCCTTTGCATATTTTTCACAGTGCTAAAAATAAACAGCAGCGTGCGTTTTATAACGAGCTAAAAACGCTTGCTGATACGAGTGGCGGCGCAATTGATTACTACTCACTTTTATCTCAGCCTGAGCTTGATGAAAAACAAGGCAATGGCTTTAACGTAAAAGATGAGGGCCTTAATTTAAAAGACGAAAGCTTTGATTTAAAAGGGCGAATAAATGCGGATGTGTTTAGATACTATTTACCACTTGATGATTACGAGTTCTTTTTATGCGGACCAAAAGCGTTTATGCAGCACGTCTATAACGAGCTGTTATTGCTCGGTGTGCAGGATAAAAACATATTTGCTGAAGCATTCGGGCCCTCCATTATTAAGCGAAAAGTGCTTAACACAAACGAAACGCCTAATAAAAGCAAAGAGATTAGCGTAGAAGAAGCAGACAACACTGTAATTAAATTCAGTAAATCGGGTTTTGAGCAGCGGTGGAACAAAGGTGACAATACATTACTAAATGTAGCCGAATCCCATGGTTTAGAACCTGAGTTTGGCTGTCGCAACGGCAGCTGCGGTAGTTGCGCTGTAAAAATAAACGCAGGCGCTGTGGTTTATCGCAATAACGTAAGTTACCCAGTAGAAACAGGGCAGGCGCTAATTTGCTGCGCCATACCTGCTAAAGGCGTTGAGATGCTTGATTTAGAGCTGTAGTATTTTGAAATATAGCGCTTTTAAATACAAAATTATGCGCTAAAACAACTGTTTTTGTTAAACAACGGAGCGTTTTAAAAACGCTCCGTTGAATTACTTTTATTAAAACTCAAAATTAAAACTGACCGTAAGCCTTCTTCCGTCTAGCACAACGCCGTAGGTTTCATTGGTCACTACACGGTCTGTAACATTGTATAAACCGGCCATTACTTTCAGCTCATCAGTCATCCAATATTGTGCGCCTATGTCCATCATGGTGTAGCCGGGTGTACCATCACTTAAGCTTGTACGGCTTAAATAGTCAGTGGTTTCACCACGGTAATTTACACGACTCCATAAATTTATTGTGTCACTCGCATCCCAGTTTAAGGTTGCATTAGCCATACTCTTGGGTATTTTATTTAAAGGCTCACCCGCAAAGTCTCCTGATTTTTGCTCAGAGTCAGTAAAAGAGTAGTCAGCTTTAAAGCGAAGGTTGTCGGCAATACGGTAGTTTACAGTCGCTTCTACCCCTTGCATTTCGGCCTCTGAAATATTTTTTTGCGTACTCAAAAATTGATAAGTGTTCCCACTGAATTCACATTGATAGTTTTCAAAATCATTTCTATCAATATTTTCACTAATACAGTAGCGATCTTCTGCTATTTTATCATCAAAATCAGTATGATAAAACGTTAAGCTGGTCGATAGTCCAATTTTAGGATCGTTATAAATAAAACTAACTTCGTAGTTAACGCTAGTTTCTGGATCTAAGTCAGGGTTACCTATTATCAGGGCACGTGAAATGGATGTTCCAGTAGGAGATAGGTTAGGAGATCCGCCCCCACCTGTGCCTCGACCAAAGCCAGCGGTAGCTTGAGATAATGAAGGCTGAGTATACCCTGTAGAAATCCCTCCTTTAACAGTAAA
Source organism: Pseudoalteromonas sp. Z9A6 (assembly GCF_011378805.1). Taxonomy (NCBI): domain Bacteria; kingdom Pseudomonadati; phylum Pseudomonadota; class Gammaproteobacteria; order Alteromonadales; family Pseudoalteromonadaceae; genus Pseudoalteromonas; species Pseudoalteromonas sp. Z9A6. Next base: position 35,519 of record NZ_WTKZ01000020.1, on the reverse strand, counting down.
GCGGTTATTTGCATGCCAGTTAGCATAAATCCTAGGTGACCAATGAGAACCAAATTGTTCATCGTTATCGTATCTTAAACCGGTAGTTATGGATAAGTCTTTTATAAAGTTCCATTCAACCTCAGTAAATAAAGCCCCAATCCATCGGTCAACTGTATCACTGGCAATAGCCACGTTAGCATCTAGCAAACCATTCGTTTCGTCAACAAGTTCTTCGGTTTTATATCGTGCGCCCACAGTATAAATATGTTGCTCTGCTGCATAAGTTGCAGATGTATTAAACGTAATTATTTCTTCTTTTTTATCTTCATCTTGCACGCGTTCAGATAAATCTTGCTGAAGATAAGTGTTTGTTGTTAATTTTCCGTAATTTCCCATATGGGTGAGGGAGTACATTTGTTTTTCAAATTCGTACTGTGAGCCTTCTGCATCAATAGCTATTGAGTTACCTGGTGTATGCTCAAAATCAATATTTGATGTATCGTAGGCTAGGCTCATCTTATTTTTATCATCAACGGCCCAGTTAAATTTAACCCCAAATTGGGTTGTATCTGAGTCTGGACGGCTAGCAGTAGCGTCGCCACCGCCAGAGTAATCACTTTCATCTGTATGTTGTATTGAGCCTGTAAGCTCTATGCCTAATACATCTTTAATCAGCGCACCGCCAGCGTAAAAGTCGGTATTGTATTGATCATTACTTACATCATTCATAGATGAAGTATAGCTTGCGGCTAAGCTTGCGGCCCATTGCTGTGGAGCCGTACGAGTAATAATGTTAATCACTCCGCCCATTGCTTCAGAGCCGTAAAGTGATGACATAGGACCACGAATAACTTCCACACGTTCAATCATTGCAAGTGGTGGAATACCTATTTGTTTACCCCCATCTGAGCCATTAGTATTTACTGAACGACCTGCCGAAAGAGGGCGACCATCGACAAGGTATAATGTGTATTGATCATCCATACCACGGATACTAATATCTTGCATATTACCGCCACCAGTTACATATACGCCTGGTATATCGCGAACAGCATCAACAACTGTGGTATAAGATTGTTTACGTAGCTCTTCTTGTAATATGACCGAAATAGATGCAGGAGCATCTATAATTTTCTGCTGATAACCGGTTGCTGTTACAACCATTGTTTCCATTTCATTTGTTTTTTCTGCCGCTGAAGCGCCCATGGCTATAGGGATCAAAATAGTGAGAGGTAACTTTTTACAGGTCAATGGTACTAACTTCGACATTGATCGTTTGGACATTAAAATGTTCTCCTTTACATGTAGGCCTAAATTCAAGAGTGCAAATGATAATACTTATTGTTATCATGTAAAGGAAATTAAATGGAACAATGTGTTGCCAAAGTTGCAACACATGTTGATCGTTAGCTCGTGTAATGGCTAATTTATTAGCATGTAAATTAGCCGTCACTGAGCGTATTAAACGCAGTAGGGATGTTGCAATGCCTCAATTTAAAGAATTACGTAGTTTTGTCTCTGTGGTTAGTTCAGGAAGCTTATCAAATTCGGCAAAAACACTGCAGTTGTCTAAATCAACTATTAGCCGACATCTTAAAAACTTAGAACAAGATGTGGGGAGTATTTTACTTAAAAGAATGTCTAACAGCTTGGTGCCTACAGAGGCGGGGCTGTGTTTTTACGATTATTGTGAGCAAATACTAGGTATAGCGAAAGAAGCTAAACAAGAATTAGATACCTTAGATGAAAAAATACAGGGTGAAGTCGTTATCTATGTTGATACTGGCTTATTAAGAGGATGGCTAGGTGATGTTGTTACTCAGTTTTTAACGCGCTTTCCAGATGTTAGCGTGACTCTTAAAACAGATATAAAAGCTGACTCAAACCAATGGCAAGACAATATTTTGCTTTGTATGGGGCAGTTACCTGAATCCAGCCAACGCCAAGAAAAACTCTGTATTCTTTGGCAGGGGGTATTTGGTAGTAAAGATTACTTTAAGTGTAATGGCTATCCTAACTCACCGGAAGATTTAATAAATACTCACTGGTTACAATTAATTGGCAATAAAAATGAGCAGTTCGTTATGACAAACCAAGGAGGAGAAACATTAAGTGTACGAGTTCCTTCGTCACGAATTCAGTCAGATCAATTGGTGTTACAAGGAGATGCAATAAGCCAAGGACATGGGCTTGGTTTATTACCTCTATGGCAAGCAAACATGCGTCTTAATGCCCACCCCGAATGCTTTGAGCGTTGTTTAAAAGACTGGGTAGGTCATCCTGTTCCTATTTGGTTATGTTATCCTTTTGGCAAATTAGCCAAAAAGCAGCGTGCTTTTATAGAGCATATAAAAAGCAATTTACCGCAGGAATGGGATAATGAGCTTTGCCAAGAAATGTAAATTTTATTTAGTATTACTTAGGCAATTTATTTTAAGTGTTTTAGAAACTGCAACGTAAAAAACCGCTTTTTAATCAATAAAAGTAAATGCTACTCATTATCATTTGATGTGTGACATGCTAGCATATCCTTAATATGTTCATAAATTAAAAAGGAAATATAAATGTACGGCATACTAATAAAAATGTTTTTTATAGCTGGTTGTAGTTTTTTCTCAGTAGCTAGCTTTGCTAATTACCCAATAACAATTAACCAAGGGAATACCCAAGTTGTTATAAAACAAAAGCCTATAAAAGTTGTTGTATACGATTTAGGAGTACTTGATACATTAACAGCACTTGATGTTGATGTCACAGCGGTTGCTAAGGGGGTGTTTCCTGAATATTTAGCTCATTATAACTCCCCAAACAAAGCAGCAGCGGGTAGCTTATTTAAGCCAGACTTTGAGGCACTTCATAAAATTAAACCTGATTTAATTATAGTCGGACCACGCAGCCGTAGAGCATTAGATAAATTAACTGCAATTGCACCTACCATCGATTTAACATTAAGTTCCGATGATTTTGTCTCTAATATTAAAAGAAATATTATATTACTGGGTGATGTTTTTGAAAAACAACAGCAAGCAAAGTTATTGTGGAACAATCTAAATAATAAAATTAATGCTTTACAGGCTAAAGCAATGGGTAAAGGGCCAGGGCTTGTTTTATTTACTGTAAAAGATATGTTTATTGCGCACTTACCTGGAGACAGATTTGGTATGGTGTATGAACTACTTGGTATAAAAAGCCCAAATAAAATTAATAAACCGCAGCTAAAAGATAACGATAAAAGCCAAACTAAAGTGCAAAAAGCCAAACAAGCTGCAGTATTAACAAAGGATTATATGGCAACAAAACCAAATTGGCTGTTTATACTCGACAGAGGTTTAGCAACTGGTGGGCAAAGCAATATTGAGCAAGCTTTAGCAAAAGCACCGTTTATAGAAAACTCTCAAGCGTGGCAACAAAAACATGTTTACTACTTAAACCCAACGCAATGGTATGTAATAACAGGCGGCTATGCGAGTGTTCTTAATACCGTTAACGAGTTAAATACTATTTGGTAAACATTTTTATTAAAGGTGAGCTGATTATGAATATTTGCTCACCAATTCACTTTAGTTAGATACAAAACTGATAGCGAAAAATTGAAATGAGCGGCATATCTGGTGCTCATAAATAGAATTTAGCTCAGAACTTTTAAAATCTGCAATACATAGCTAACTCCACTTGTACTGGTCAACCCACACTAAACATTTAGAGCTGAGAATTTTTAAACTCCACAGGTAATAATTAATTATTTACTTAATGTAGCCCAATCCCATGGTTTAGAACCTGAATTTGGCTGTCGAAACGGTAGCTGCGGCAGTTGCGCCGTAAGAATAAATGCAGGCGCTGTGGTTTATCGCAATAACGTAAGTTACCCAGCAGAAACAGGCCAGGCGCTTATTTGCTGCGCCGTACCTGCTAAAGGCATTGAGGAGCTTGATTTAGAGCTGTAGTTTTTTTCAAAATATAAATCTTCAGCTTTTATCATTGTAGGGCAATAAAGGCTCACTATTGATACAAAATAAACGTGTGATTGCAGTACATTCTTGCCTCTAACGAATACTATAACTTCTTAACTTTTTCGGGGTATCAACAATGATTACACCATGTAGTCTATGGTTTTTCTGTTTGTGTGTAATGTATGCATTACCAGTGTATTTAGCTTCTAATTTCGGATTTTCTAGCAAGGTTTGCACGTATTCATCTAGGCTCATTATTTGCCTGTCTGCAGAGTTTTTAGCAGTAAAATAGTTCGATAGTTTAGTTGTCTACTCTTTATGTATTTCGTAAAGATTTTCATTCCGCGCTAGAACAAGATATGTTCTTAGTTTAGATGACACATCATTAAACACTGATTCTGAAACAGGTAAAGTAATTGCTTGATTTAGTTTGGTATCAAGTTTAAATTCATTTTTATCGCAGTTCACAACTAACTGATTAAATGTATAAGAAATAATTTTGAGGAAGTCACTATCAGATATACCTGAAAAATGTTGTTTTAAAATTAACGTTAATCGCTGTGCTTTTCTTGAGTGCATGCACGGCGGTAGTACAAGATGATTTTAGTAAACTGAGCACAGAGTCATCTAATCAAAAAATAGCAGTTAATCAGCTTGGTTATTTAGTTAATAGCGAAAAAATAGCAATAGTGCCAAATGTAACCGCGACTACTTATGATTTAGTGGATGTAAATACTAATAAAATAATACGTAGCGGCCAGTTATCACACGCTAAAATGTGGGACAACTCAGGAAATGACACCTTTAAACGCGCTGAATTTACAGATATTGTAACACCAGGAGATTACCTTTTACGTGTAAAAGGAGTGAGAGATTCTGCCGTATTCTCAATTAATAATCATGTATATGACTCGATTCATACAGCGGCGTTAAAATACTATTACTTAAATCGTTCAAGTATTGTAATAGAGAAAAAGTATGCAGGTATTTATGCGCGGCCTTTAGGGCATAAAGACGACGACGTGCTTTATCACTCATCAGCAGAGCAAGGCGATGACTTTAAAGCGAAAGAGGTGCAATCTCAAAAAGGCTGGTACGATGCGGGCGATTATGGTAAGTATGTTGTTAATTCTGGTATTACCACGTACACATTACTTGCGGCGTTTGAGCACTACCCTGAAGTGTATCAAAAGCAAATATTAAACATCCCTGAATCGTCAGATGACGTCCCCGATATTATAAACGAAGCACTATGGAACCTTGAATGGCTGATCACTATGCAAAGCGATGATGGGGGTGTTTATCATAAACTCACAACGCGTGAATGGCCAGGCTATGAAATGCCGCATGAAGATAAAAGAGCGCGCTACATGATAGGAAAAAGCACAGCGGCTAGCCTTGATTTTGCCGCGACGTTATCGGTGGCCAGTAGAGTACTTGCTCCCTATTATCCCAATAAAAGTAAGCAATATTTAGCGGCTGCAATTAACGCATGGAAGTACTCGCTTGAAAATCAAACCCAATATTATGAGCAACCTGATGATATTAAAAGTGGAGAGTATGGTGATAATCAGCTAAAAGATGAGTTTGCTTGGGCCGCTGCAGAGTTATTTATAACAACTAGAGATAAAGGTTTTTATAATACTTACAAAGAGATAAATATTCATTATTCAGCTCCTTCATGGAGAAATGTATCGTATCTTTCTTTAAGCAGTTTACTGTTTAAGGCAAAAGATTTATTGAGTGAACAAGAATACGAAGATCTTAAAATAAAGCAAAAACACTTAGCTGATGTGTATTTAAAACAACATAAAAATAGCCCATATATTGTTGCGATGGAAAAGTCTGACTTTGTGTGGGGAAGTAATTCAGCAGCGTTAAATAAAGCAATAGTTTTGCTACAAGCCGCTGAGTTAAATAATAATTCGCAGTACTTAAAGGCTGCGCAAGGGCTTGTTGATTACATTTTAGGACGCAACCCAACAGGGTATTCGTTTGTTACTGGTTTTGGTGATAAAACACCACAACACCCGCATCATCGAATTTCACAAAGTGATGGCATTACAGCTCCAGTACCAGGTATGTTAGTTGGCGGTCCCCAAGCTGGGCAGCAGGATGAGTGTAACTATGATTCCAACGAACCTGCAAAATCATACAGCGATAGCTGGTGTAGTTACTCAACGAACGAAGTGGCAATTAATTGGAATGCGCCTCTTGTATATGTGCTAGGAGCGTTTGTTAGCCGGGATACTTACTTGAATCTTTTTATTATAGTTATAAATCACTGGTATAAAGCTTTAGCTTACCAGTTGTGTTCAATAGTATGCGGTGTGTTTCCTTACTTTACGCTAGTAGAAGTAGAGCAGATAGCCTAGAGCTGTCATTCCCTGTTGTGCTGTATTTATACATTGCCATTCAATCTTATAATTTGACTTGTAATTATCAGGGGTAGGGGTCTAATTTTGAGGTGGATTAAAGAGCTAAAAATGTGCTTTGGGCGCTTGGGCACAAGTTTGGGCACAAATCGATAAAAACTGGAATTTTTAAGATGATCTTTTGAGGCTTGGCTCTCATTATTTTAAAACTTTGAATACAAAATAATAAAAAACTAAGAATTTAATTTTCAACAAAAAATCAAACGAGTAGATTGAATAGGGTTTTTTAACTGTTTGAAATATAGAGTTTAATTGGTACGACCGAGTGGATTCGAACCACCGACCTCTACCATGTCAAGGTAGCGCTCTAACCAGCTGAGCTACGGTCGTACAATTTTTTTAGGGTTCTTAAATTTTGGTACGACTGAGTGGATTCGAACCACCGACCCCTACCATGTCAAGGTAGTGCTCTAACCAGCTGAGCTACAGTCGTATTACTTTATTTAAGTAAGTGTTAATTGCTTAACAACGGCGGCTAATATATAGCGTGGCGGTTGGTGAATCAAGCAAGTTTGTTGTTTTTGAGTTTATTTGCCGTTTTTTTATTCATATTGGGCTTATTTCACACGTTTTATAAAAACCTTGCCACCAAACCACATGTTTTTTAGCTGAGCTTTTAAGTAAGTTCAGTAAGTTACTTGTCGAGCCCGTTTTTACTAAGTTATTAATTTGAGGGCTTGAGATACTTTCGTTAAACCAAAGCTCGTTATAAAGTGGTTGCAGTACCTCTAGATAACCAGTTAATTGCGCTTGATAGGGCTGAATTTCTTTTAGGTAAAACTTTTGAAATACGTTGCTTATGATTTTTGCGTTTTTATTATTTTTATCCTCTGGGCACAGCGTATTAAAGTTTAGTGTTTGTACAAACTGTGTGGCGTTGTTATTTAACACGACCTGCATACGGACTGATTGAATGAGTGCTTGGTTAAATTGAAATTTATTAAGCTGCTCGAGTGCGCTAAAAATAGAATCGCTATTAATTGTACTAAACTCTTTAGCTTTAATTTGCTGCTTAATGAGTACAAGTTGCTTTAGCGCAAATACGGTATCGCTAAAACCAGCGGGTTCAGTAGTGAGCTCGTTTGAGGTGAGTTGCCAGGTACGATTTAACTCAGGTTCTCTAAATAACATGGTATTAAAAAAGTACATTAGGTGTGTTTCTTTATAGTTTTTGGCTGCGAGTATTTTTGTGTAACTAGGGCTATTTTTATCAAGCGTATTTAAGCAAACCTGCGTACTTTTAATAAAGTTTATTTGATACTTTAATTGCCCAGCAGCGCTGGCTGTTTTTCCTAATTGGTTATTGTGCTCACTTATAAGCACGTTAAGCTTACATTGGCTAATGCCTGCAAGCTCCACAATACTCAGTGTTAAGTCACTTTGTGCTATTGGGGGAGGCTGCAGTAAAGGGAGTTGCTTGAGCGGCTTAGGCTGTGTTGGGCTTGCATTAACTGTGCTACTTAAGCGTTCAATATAAGTAGCGTTTACAGTACTTTGTGGTTTGTTGCAGCCTGTAAGCATTAAAAAACACATTACCAACAAAGCAGCTGGTAATGATTTAAGGCTGATCTTATTAGTTTTGATTGAGTGAATCACTGTTAGCAAATTCATATTTTAGACGCTTTCTTACTGTTAGCATTAATAAAATAGCAGCGACACTAAGGCCTACTATTATTCCAACCCAAAAGCCATGCGGCCCCATAGCTGGCACAATTATGTCTGTTCTTGCTAATACGTAACCTAAACAAAAACCGATTAACCAATACGATATAAACGTAATATACGATATAGGCGTGGTGTATTTTAACCCACGAAGCATGCCATTTGCAGCAACCTGTAATGCATCGGGTAACTGGTAGACACACGCTAGTATCATAATTGATGAAGCCAGAGCCATTACAGCGGGGCTGTCGGTATAAAGTTGGCTAATTAAATCACGACCTGTAAAAGTCATAAGTGCCAAAAATAGTGCAATTACAATAGCTAATATGTAACTAGTCGATACGGCAACTTTTAACTGCTGTAAATTATTTTGACCATATAGATTACCAATACGAATACTTATAGCGATAGAGAGGCTCAGCGGCATCATAAAAAGCAATGTAGTTACACTCGCTGCTATTTGATGCCCCGACACAGCCACTGCACCTAAATGCGCAATAAATAGCGGTATACACGCAAATAAAGTGACTTCAAAAAAGGTGGCTAGTGAAATTGGTATACCTAGCTTAGTAATAATACCAATGGTAGTGAAATTAGGTTTTCCGAATGATGAAAGCAGGCCTTTAGCATCTACCTTTTTACTCATTTGGCAGTAAGTAACTTGTGCTATTGCCATAACAGTTAAAACAATTGCTGTGGCAATGCCACAGCCTGCGCCGCCATAAGCGGGAAAACCAAATAAGCCATTTATGAAAATATAATTTACTGGAATATTAACGGCTAAACCTAATAGGCTTATGTAAAAGGCGGGTTTGGTCATCCCCATGCCTTCGGTAACGTTTCTGTATACTGTAAAAATTAAAAACCCAAACACACCCCATTTCACAAAATGGATGTAGTCAATGGCAAGGTTTGCAATAGCAGGCGTTGTATCGAGCTTTAAAATAATGGCATCTGCTAAATGGGCAATACCAAAACCTGTAAAGCTTAAAATAGCGGTTAAATAAAGTGATTGTTGAAAATAGTGACTAATGCCTTTGCGGTCATCGCTGCCCGAAAACTGCGCAATAATACCAGTGAGCGCTAATAAAATACCTTGCAGAGCCAGTAATAATGGGTTCCATATCCCTGTTGCAATAGAAAGTGCAGCTAAGTCAGTAGGGCTAACTTGGCCAGCCATAATTGTGTCGACTACCGACATTAAAATAAGTGTAACTTGTGCTAAAAAAACAGGTAAGGCTAGGGAAAGTAAACGCTTGGCTTCCCAATTGCAAAAGGTCATAAAAAAAGCTACTAAATAAAACAGGCGACAATTGTAATCCATTGCGTTTCAAATAAAAATCATAGTAGTGAATGATTTTATGAGTTGATACGTTAAACTAGCACTTTGTAATAATTTTAAGTGATTTTATGTTTACAGGAATAGTGCAAACACAAGCAACAGTGGTCTCTAAAACTCAAACTGATGGTGTGTTACGCTTAGTTGTATCGGTGGGCGATGAGTACGTTAAGCATTTAGATTTAGGCGCAAGCATTGCTATTAATGGCTGTTGTTTAACTGTTGTGCAAGTTGAGCTAAGTAATCATGATGTGGTGGCGCAAGTGCATTTTGATGTGATTGATGAAACGCTAAAGTTAACCAATTTAGGCCTGCTTGAGCTAGGTAGTTTAGTAAATTACGAACGCTCTGTTACGTTTGGTACTGAGCTTGGTGGGCATATAGTGTCTGGGCATATTCATTGTACGTCACAAATCTCTCAAATAGTGAAGCTTGAGAATAACTGCAAAATACAATTAAGCTTGCCAAAAGAGTGGCAAAAGTACGTGTTATATAAAGGCTTTGTTGCTATAAATGGCGCAAGCTTAACCGTAGGCGAAGTTGATGAACAAGGTTTTTGGATACACCTAATTCCGGAAACGCTCGCCATTACAAACATTGGTGCAGCGCAAGTGGGTGACAAGTTTAATATTGAAGTTGATCAGCAAACTTACACTATTGTAAATACGGTAGAGAACTACTTACGCCATCAGGCTTAAGTTAAAATATTTGTTCGTCGTCACTGTCTACGTGTAGCTCCAATTTATTGTTAGCATGGTCTATATGCATATTTAAATGAATTGGGTTACAGCAGGCAGTGCAATCTTCTATATAGTCTTGATCGCCGCTGCTTGCGTCTAGGTCTAGATGTATGTGGTGACCGCAGTGTGGGCACGTTATTCGTTGTGATAAAAAATCTTTCATAATCACTCCAGTTATAAATAATTAAGTTAGGTTCAACTTAATCGCTTACAGATGAACCCCTACTTACTCATTAAATATAGTGTTGAAATGCAGCTTATGACACTTATTTTATACCTTCAAATACCAGCTTTTCTATATGTTGTTTAGCTTCAGTAAGATAGTGACCTGCAAAGATATTGGCGTGATTTAAAATGGGGTATAGCTGATATATTAACTTACGTTTTTCGTAATTTTGAGAAAGCGGGTAGTGCGCGTTATAGGCGCTATAAAAGTCTTTAGGCAGGGGGGCAAATAGTTCGCTCATTGCAATATCTACTTCCCGATCACCATAATAACAAGCCGGGTTAAATATTGTTGGTTCTGCTTTTAAAAAGCCCATATTTCCACGCCAAAAATCGCCATGCAGTAATGAAGGTTGTACTTGATGGCTATGTAGTTGCTCTTTTACGGTATTAATTAAGCGTTCGGACTCAATAAAGTTAATGCCTTTTTCAGCGAGTAGCTGTAATTGCCACCCTATACGTTCTTCGGCGTAAAATACATCCCACTTTTTGTGCCAGCGGTTTGGCTGTGTGGTTGTGGCTAGGTAATTGTCAACATCAAAACCAAACATAGCTTGGTCATGTTTTTGATGCATTTTAGCGAGGTTGCGTCCCATATTGGTCCACGTGTCGTGGGGTTGTTTATCTAAAACAAGCCATTGTAAAACAATAAACGAAAACTCTATATTTGCACCAGTTGTAATACATTCAGGTACTTTAAAGTTACTATTTTGCGTCAAAAGCTTTAAGCCAATAAATTCACTTTCTAAACGCTCGAGCTCACTTTTTAGTGCTATTTTAACGAAGTAGTTATGCGTACCATTGGTAATATGAAATAGTTTGTCGGTGTTTGTACTTTGTAATTGGCGTTTGTAGGTGTGCTTAAAGTCAAAATTAATGGCTTGGCTGATGTGCTCATTTACTGTTTTCCACATAACAATTGCTCGCCTTTTAAACAGATACTTAAACTATGGCAAAAAGGTATTAATTTAACAATCTAAACGTTGTAAAATTAACGGCTATATTGAATAAAATTACACTTACTGTAGTGGAGTTAAAATGAACAAAAGTTTAATAACCAATTTGCTAGCGGGTTTATGTGTTGTTGTAGGTTTTATGTTTAACCAAGCAATTGTGTTGTCTGTTGGTTTATTTGCACTTTCTGGCGCGGTAACTAATTTATTAGCTATTCATATGTTATTCGAAAAAGTCCCGTTTTTATATGGTTCAGGTGTTATAGCGCTTAAGTTTGAAAGCTTTAAAGTCGCTATACGAAACTTAATATTAACGGAGTTTTTTTCAGAGCAAAAAATTAATAATTTACTCAATAAAGCACAGCCCAATATCGACTTTGAGCCAATAATTAGCAATGTTGATTTAAACCCTGCATTCGACAATTTGTTAGAGGTAATAGAGCAGTCTCAGTTTGGTAGTATGCTAGGAATGTTTGGCGGTACAGCGGCAATAGAGCCGATGCGTGAAAAGTTTATTGAAAAAATGCAGTTGTCGCTTAGTGAGATTTCTCAAACTGACGACTTTAAAGCATTAGTAAGCCAAACACTTTCACAAGGTAATAGCGCAGAAAGCCTACATAAAACGGTGCTTAAACTAGTTGATGAGCGCTTAGATGAGCTTACTCCTAAAATGGTTAAAGAGATTATTCAGACCATGATCCGCGAGCACCTAGGTTGGCTTGTAGTATGGGGCGGTGTGTTTGGTGGTTTATTTGGTTTAATAGCGGCCGTTATTTAAATCTAGCGACTAATAAAAAACATAATCATTCTATTGCATTAAATAGTGTACTTACTGCGTTAAAAATTATTTGTATAGAATAACTACACGTTGTTATTTGTGCCTGTTATTGCACTATTTTCTTAGCAAAATAATAGAGCACTAATTTAATGCAATTGGTATAACTTATTTTTTCAGGCTGTTATTATCGCCCCCATAATTTAGTCGTGTTTTTTTAGGAGCAACGGTGAGCAAAACGTTAGCCAGTTATTATCAGCAAGCATACGCGTGCGATCAGCAGCATTTTAATCAGTGTTTTTATTGTGGCTGTGAAGCGACAGAGCGCGATCATTGTCCGCCACTGCATATGCTACAAAGTATTGTTGATTTAGGTGAAGAGGCTGACTTTATCTCTATCCCTGCGTGTTATGAGTGCCATGCACTTTTACATAACGAAAGACTGATGACGATTGATGAGCGCTTTACCAAGCTTAAAAAAAAGCTCTCAAATAAATATGCTAAACCATTGCGCGTTTATAACATGTGGGAAGAAAGCGAACTTGGCGACATGAGCGACGAGTTTGCCCATAGTATTCAAGCGGGTATGAAATTAGGCAAAGAAGCCGCTGAGCGTTTAGCCTTTACGGGTTTTAGCTATGCCACAGAAGATGCCAAAGTAGCCGTGCGCGAAAAAACAAAAGAGTTTGATGTAGAAGGCATGATATTTACCGACTTTAAAGAGGCGCTTAATTACTGCATTAACGATTTAAATGTTCAAAAAAGCGACTTTTATAAAATTTTGGTTGAAGACTATCAAGGCGATTTTAATAAAGCATTGAGCCAGTATCGTCATCGTCATGACAAAGTTACTGCGGCTAAAGATGGTAATACACTTATTAAAGATTTTTCAAAGCTACATAAGCAAAACTCTGATTTTGTAACGCGTACGGTTAAGCACTTTATTAGTAAAGATCCCTCGCTTACCACCGAAGGTGCGCTTGAAAAGCTGTATAACAATTATATAAAGAAATAATTACAGAAATTCATCTTAATTAACTGCGTTTTCACCTGTTTTTTTGGCTTTATCCTTTAGGTTTCGCTAAAGTAGCAAAAAAACAGGAGATCCAAACAACATGCAAAAATTTGCACCTTCTTTATTAGCGGTTGGCTTAGCTGCTGCACTTGTAGGCTGCCAAGAAAACGGCCCACAAGACGATAAAATAACAATTAACAAAAATCCTTACCCAAGTACTTATCAGCCAATTTCTACATCAAGCACTCTTATTACAAATGCAACAGTACTTACAGGTACTGGTGAGCGTTTAGATGAGGCTGATGTATTACTTGTTGATGGTAAAGTACAACAAGTCGGTAAAGACTTAACAGCCACTGCTGATATTACAATTGATGCACAAGGGAAATGGGTAACACCGGGTATTATTGACGTACATTCACATTTAGGCGCATACCCAAGTCCGTCGGTCGAGTCGCATCAAGATGGTAACGAAATGACCAGCCCTAACACTGCAGAAGTGTGGGTTGAGCATTCTGTTTGGCCACAAGACCCAGGCTTTAATCGTGCACGCGAAGGCGGCATTACTTCTCTACAAATTTTACCAGGCTCAGCTAACTTATTTGGTGGACGCGGCGTTACGCTTAAAAACGTACCAGCACACACTATGCAAGGGATGAAATTTCCAGAGGCGCCGTATGGTTTAAAAATGGCGTGTGGTGAAAACCCTAAACGTGTTTATGGTCGTCAAGGTGTATTGCCTTCAACCCGTATGGGTAATATGGCTGGTTACCGTATGGCGTGGGCTGAAGCCGCTGAGTACAAACGTGCATGGGATAAGTACGATGCTGATTACGCGGCAGGTTTAAACCCAGAAGCACCAGTACGTGATATTAAACACGATACGCTTCGCGGTGTGCTTGAAGGCGAAGTACGTATTCATAATCATTGTTATAAAGCTGAAGAAATGGCAATGATGATTGACCTGTCAAAAGAATTTGGTTACCACGCGGGTACTTTTCACCACGGTGTAGAAGCATATAAAATTGCTGACTTACTTGCGCAAAATGGTTCGTGTGCTGCACTTTGGCCAGACTGGTGGGGCTTTAAAATGGAAGCCTACGACATGGTTCAAGAAAATGTGGCTATTGTTGATGCGGTTAAAAACTCGTGTGCAGTTGTTCACTCAGATTCAGATACTACTATTCAGCGTTTAAACCAAGAAGCGGGCAAGGTTATGTACCGAGCTAACGAAAATGGTTTTGATATTTCTGAGCAACACGCTATTAAATGGATCACGTCTAACGCTGCTAAATCGTTAGGTATTGATGACAAAACAGGTTCACTAGAAGCGGGTAAGCAGGGCGATGTTGTTATTTGGAATCAAAGCCCATTTAGTGTCTATGCTAAAGCTGAACAAGTGTTTGTTGATGGTGCAAAGGTTTACGATAGAAACGACAGCGCGTACCAAGCAACAAGTGATTTTATGTTAGGTCAACAATAAGGAGCACCCAGAATGAAAAATTTATCACGTTCGTTTTCGCTTTCTCTGGTTGCTGCAGGATTATTAGCATCTGGTGCTGTAAGCGCACAATCGCTAGCAATTATTAATGCAACATTGCATACGTCTTCTGATCAAGGTGTATTAGAAGCGGCAAGCATTGTAATGACAGATGGTAAAATCACAGCGATTAACCCAGCTGAAATTAAAGTAGATCAAATTATTGATGCAAAGGGGCAAATTGTAACCCCTGGCTTTATAGCAAGTATTAATCAACTTGGTTTGGTTGAAGTAAGTGCAGTTGCAGGCTCTCGCGATGCAGGTGAAGAAAAAGCTGGTATTGATTTTGATGTAAGCCTTGCTTACAACGCACATTCAAGCTTAATTCCTTACGCTCGTAAAGGCGGCGTAACACGCGATGTAATTACTCCTCATGGCGGCGATAGCATTTTTTCAGGCCTTGCGAGTGTTGTTGATTTAAGTGGTAGTTTTGACAGCGACATGCAAAAACAAGCGGCTTTAATTGTTTACTTAGGTGAGCGTAGTAAAGGCTCACGTGCTTTTACTTTGCAAACACTGATTAATAAGCTTGATGAGCACAAAACTAAAGCCGGTAAAAAAGCGAAAAAAGATGACGACAAGCCAAGTACTGAAGATAAAGTAATGGCTAAAGTACTCAGTGGTGAAATGCCATTAGTGGTTGGCGTTTCGCGTGCGGCTGATATTATTGAGCTAATTAAAGTAAAAGAGCAATTTGGCATTAATTTAGTACTTAACGGCGCACAAGACGCTGTTGTAGTAAAAGAGCGCGTTGCTAAAGCAAATATTCCAGTGATTATTAGTGCAATGGATAGCTTACCAGGAAGCTTTGATTCGCTTCATGCAAGTTTAGATAATGCAAGTGTGCTTGAAAAAGCAGGCGTTAAAGTATTATTAACGGTAGGTGGTGATGCAAGTCACAATATTTATCAGCTGCGTTTTGATGCTGGTAATGCTGTGTCGTACGGTATGAGCCAAGAAGGTGCGTTAAAAGCGGTTACATCAAACGTTGCTGATGTATTTGGCATTAATGCAGGTAGCCTTGAAGTTGGCAAAGCTGCTGATGTAGTAATATGGAGTAATGACCCGTTTGAGCTAAGCAGCCATGTGAGCAAAATGTTTATTAATGGCGTTGAGGTTTCTACACAATCTCGTCAAGATAAACTGCGTGACCGTTATACAACAGATTCAAAAATGCCACGGGCTTATACTAAGTAATCAGAGTTTAAATAACTTAAATAGTTTTGGTTAATCAAAAAGGTCGCTATCTAATGATAGCGGCCTTTTTTTGTAAAGTTTAGACATAAAAAAGCCGCTTACTTTTACAAGTAAGCGGCTTTTAAATTTAAACTAATATTTATACTAATTTAGCAAGAATATCGTTAAATGTAGTGCTTGGACGCATCGCTTTAAAGGCTGCATCATCGTTAGGCTGGAAGTAACCGCCTAAATCAACTGCAGGGCCTTGCGCATCGTTAAGTTCACTTACGATTTGCTCTTTATTAGACTCAAGGTCGCTAGCGATTTGAGTAAACTGTGCTTTAAGTTCACTGTCATCATTTTGCTTAGCAAGTTCTTGTGCCCAGAATAAAGATAGGAAGAAATGAGAACCACGGTTATCAATTTCTTTCACTTTACGTGAAGGCGATTTGTTTTCAGCAAGGAACGTACCTGTTGCTTTATCTAGGGTATCAGCAAGTACTTGTGCCTTGTTGTTACCAGCAGTTACGCTTAAGTGCTCAAGTGATGCAGCAAGTGCTAGAAATTCACCTAAAGAATCCCAACGTAAGTGGTTTTCTTTTTCGAACTGTTGAACGTGCTTAGGTGCAGAACCACCCGCGCCAGTTTCAAATAAGCCACCACCGTTCATAAGTGGAACAATTGAAAGCATTTTAGCACTCGTACCCAATTCTAAAATTGGGAATAAATCTGTTAGGTAATCACGTAGTACGTTACCTGTTACAGAAATAGTGTCTTTACCTTCTTTAATACGCGCTAGTGAGAACAATGTTGCTTCAAGCGGTGCTAAAATTTGAATATCTAGGCCAGCTGTATCGTGATCTGGTAGGTATTTATTTACTTTTTTGATTAGCTGCGCATCATGTGCACGGTTTTCGTCTAACCAGAAAATAGCTGGAACGCCTGTTGCGCGTGCACGATTTACTGCAAGCTTAACCCAATCTTGAATTGGTGCGTCTTTAACCTGACACATACGCCAGATATCGCCTTGCTCAACATTGTGCTCAAGTAATGTATTACCATTTGCATCAACAACACGGATAGAACCGTCCGCTTTTGCTTCAAATGTTTTGTCGTGTGAACCGTATTCTTCAGCTTTTTGAGCCATAAGGCCAACGTTTGGAACGCTACCCATTGTTGTTGGATCAAACGCGCCATTTTCTTTACAAAAATCGATAGTTGCTTGGTAAACACTTGAGTAACAACGATCAGGAATTACAAAGCTAGTGTCTTGTAATTTACCATCGTTATTCCACATTTGACCGCTTGAACGGATTGCTGCAGGCATAGATGCATCGATGATCACGTCACTTGGTACGTGTAAGTTTGTAATACCACGGTCAGAATCAACCATAGCAATAGAAGGGCGGTTAGCGTAAACAGCTTGAATATCTGCTTCAATTTCTTCGCGCTTAGCATCGTCTAATGTTTGAATTTTAGAATATACGTCGCCTAAACCATTATTTACATCAACACCTAGCTCTTCAAAAAGCTCACCGTGTTTAGCAAATACATCTTTGTAGAATACTTTTACAGCGTGACCGAAGATGATTGGATCAGATACTTTCATCATTGTCGCTTTCATGTGAAGCGAGAACAAAACACCTTTCTCTTTAGCAGCGTCAATTTCTGCAGCTAAGAAAGCTTGAAGCTTAGAAGCGCTAATGCTTGATGCATCAATAACTTCGCCAGCTAAAAGAGGTGTGCTTTGTTTTAGAACAGTAACGTCACCGTTAGTTGCAACATGTTCAATACGCACATCAGTTGCTGTATCAACAGTTACTGATTTTTCTGAACCGAAGAAATCGCCTTCGCTCATACTTGCAACGTAAGATTGCGAATCTTTGCTCCATGCACCCATTGAATGTGGGTTGTTACGTGCATATTCTTTTACAGAGCCTGGCGCGCGACGATCTGAGTTACCTTCACGTAGTACAGGGTTTACTGCACTGCCTTTAATTTTGTCGTAAGCCGCTTGAATTGCTTTTTCTTCATCATTTTTAGGTTCTACAGGGTATTCTGGAAGAGCGTAACCTTTTGCTTGAAGCTCTTTAATTACAGCGCGAAGCTGTGGTACAGATGCACTGATGTTTGGTAATTTGATGATGTTTGCTTCTGGTGTTTTAGCAAGCTCGCCAAGTTCAGCAAGTGCATCACCGATGCGTTGTTCTTCTGTTAAATAATCAGGGAAGCTAGCAATTACACGACCTGCTAATGAAATGTCGCGAGTTTCAACTTCAACACCGGCCGCATTTGTATATGCTTGGATGATCGGTAGCAACGAATAAGTTGCTAGTGCCGGAGCTTCGTCCGTTTTTGTATAGATAATTTTTGATGTCATCATCATTCCTAGATAGTCGACCGATAAGGTCTTATTCAACAATGCAAAGAAAATCATTACTTATGAGTGAGTACATATTATTAAACAAGTTAATGAACACGTACGCTCGTAATGAATAGTTTGTTAGGTGTTGGTACTCAGCGTTGCTCTTTTATAAAAGCAGAATAGTCACACCTGACGAACTGGAATCGTATTTATAGCTAAAAAATTAACAAAAATAAATCAGCCTTTAGCCTAGTACATATAAAAGAGGCGATAAGGTGTTATGCGCAATTTTTAGCACCAAGAGTGTAACAAGCTTAAATAAAAAGGGCTAGAGTTTGAGCATGCCCAATAAGCAGTTAAACAATCAACTCTTAGAACATTGGGGTATATAAAATAAATTCAAGGAAAAGGGTTGAATTTGAATGAAAAGAGGCAATAAATAAGGGAAGAAGAGATAAGTTAGTATGCTTAAGGAATTAAGCGAGGATCTTAAAAGGTCGCTCGCTTTAGTCGAACAAAACAATCGTCACTCAATAATGTCACCATCTGGGGCAATATTTTTAGCGTGTAGGCCTTTAGGCCCTTGTTCTAATTCGAATGTTACATCTTGACCAGCTTTAAGCGTTTTATAGCCGTCCATTACAATTGTTGAGTAATGAGCGAAGATATCATTCTCGCAGCCGTCTTCTACGATGAAACCAAAACCTTTGGCGTTGTTGAACCATTTAACTTTACCACAAGCCATACTTCTACATCCTTCAATAAGTTGACTAATTTAGTTATTCTAAACCGTATAATTTGCTAGACTGACTAAGGTTTAATCAATCTATGTTTGACTGTAGTTTATTTAGCCAACCAGTCAAGTGTTTTGAGTTATTTTTTAACATTTTATTTATTTTTTATTCAAGTTTGCTTGAGTTACAAAGACAAGACTATATTTAATTATGAGTGGTATGAAAGATTCAGGTGTTATCGACACAGTTCGCGACAGTGAAAAGCAAAAGCTACAGCCGCCGCGAAAATATAAAGTTGTTTTAAATAACGACGACTACACGCCGATGGACTTCGTAATTGAAGTTTTAACGACGTTTTTTAATATGGATAGCGATAGAGCAACCGATGTGATGCTTCAGGTTCATGAAAAAGGTAAGGGTATTTGCGGTGTTTACAGCGCCGATGTTGCCCACACCAAAGTTGAACAAGTTAACCGTTACTCACGGGATAACGAGCATCCACTGCTTTGTAGTTGTGAGCAGGAATAATACCAATTTAATACAATTGGTATAAATACCAATTAGGGTGATCAAACATCCGATTGTTGTGGTATAAATTATTATCTCAGTAAGGGGTTGCCAATGCTAAACAAAGACTTAGAACTCACTTTAAATGCCGCGTTTCGTGAAGCGCGCACTCGCCGTCATGAGTTTATGACCGTAGAGCACCTTTTACTTGCGCTATTAGATAATCCTTCTGCAGGAGAAGCATTAAACGCGTGTGGTGTTAATCTTTCAGGCTTAAAAACCGAATTATTAGAATTTATTGACGAAACAACACCCGTCATCCCCGATTTAGAAGAAGAACGTGAAACTCAGCCAACGCTTGGTTTTCAGCGTGTATTACAACGCGCTGTGTTTCATGTGCAATCGTCAGGAAAAAACGAAGTGACGGGTGTCAATGTCCTGGTTGCTATTTTTTCTGAGCAAGAGAGCCAAGCCGTTTATTTACTTAAAAAGCATGATGTATCGCGCTTAGATATTGTTAACTTTATTTCGCACGGCATTTCAAAAGCTGATGATGAACTAGGCGACGACAGCGATGATATAAATGAAGAAGTGCAAGAAGTTCAAAACGAAGAAGCAAGTAAGCTAGACAGCTTTACAACTAACTTAAACGCTCAGGCTCGTGAAGGTAATATTGACCCACTGATTGGGCGCGACAGCGAAGTAGAGCGTACGGTACAAGTATTGTGTCGTCGTAAAAAGAATAACCCATTACTTGTTGGTGAAGCGGGCGTTGGTAAAACAGCTATTGCTGAAGGTTTAGCGTACCGTATTGTTAACGAGCAAGTACCAGAAGTAATTGCAGATGCAGTTGTGTACTCACTAGATATGGGGGCATTGCTTGCAGGTACTAAATACCGTGGCGATTTTGAAAAGCGCTTTAAAAGCTTATTAAAAGAGCTTCAGGCACAACCTGGGTCTATTTTATTTATTGATGAAATACATACCATAATAGGTGCCGGCGCAGCGTCTGGTGGCGTTATGGATGCTTCAAACTTACTTAAACCACTTCTTTCAAGTGGTAAGTTACGTTGTATGGGTTCAACCACTTACAATGAGTATAAAAATATTTTTGAGAAAGACCGTGCATTAGTACGCCGTTTTCAAAAAATTGATGTACTTGAACCAAGTGTTGCCGATACCACTAAAATTTTAAATGGATTAAAAGAGCGTTACGAAGAGCACCATGGTATTCGCTACACTCAAAAAGCATTAAAAGCAGCTGCTGAACTTAGTGCTAAATACATTAATGAGCGCCACTTGCCAGATAAAGCAATTGATGTAATTGATGAAGCGGGAGCTAACCAACGTTTACAACCTAGTTCTAAACGTAAAAAAACCATTGGTGTGGCTGATATAGAGCTAATAATATCGAAGATGGCACGTATTCCACCACAAAATGTGTCTTCAACAGATAAAGAGACGCTTAAAAATCTAGACCGTAATCTTAAAATGCTGGTGTTTGGACAAGATCAATCTATTGATGCACTTACATCGGCTATTCGTTTATCTCGCTCAGGTTTATCAAGCGAAGAAAAACCAGTGGGTTCGTTCTTGTTTGCAGGCCCAACAGGTGTTGGTAAAACAGAAGTAACTAAGCAACTTGCTAAATGTATGGGTGTTGAGTTTATTCGTTTTGATATGTCTGAGTATGTAGAGCGCCACGCAATCAGCCGACTAATTGGTGCTCCACCAGGATATGTTGGTTTTGAGCAAGGCGGTTTATTAACCGAGGCGGTTATTAAAAACCCACATGCGGTTGTACTTTTAGATGAGATTGAAAAAGCGCATCCAGATATTTACAATATTTTACTACAAGTTATGGATCACGGTACGTTAACCGATAATAACGGTCGTAAAGCTGATTTCAGAAATGTAGTGGTTGTAATGACTACCAATGCGGGCGTACAAGAAACCACGCGTAAGTCGATTGGTTTTACAGAGCAAGATCATACGCACGATGCAATGGGCGAAATTAATAAAGTATTTTCGCCAGAATTTAGAAACCGTTTAGATAACATTATTTGGTTTAATCACCTTGAACGTGAAGTTATTTTACTGGTGGTTGATAAATTTATTGTGGAACTGCAAGCTCAGCTTGATAAAAAATCGGTTAATCTTGAGCTTACGCCTAAAGCGCGTGAATGGCTCGCAGATAAAGGTTATGACAAGGCTATGGGCGCACGACCAATGGCACGTGTTATTCAAGAAGAGCTTAAAAAGCAATTAGCTAATGAAATACTGTTTGGTGAACTTGTTGATGGCGGTACAGTTAAAGTATCGGTTAAGGACAAGAAGATTCGCTTTGATTACGAGAGCAATTTAACGCCAGCGTAAAACGTTAATTACACAACTAAGTTAAATAAAAATGGCCCGCTAAATAATAGCGGGCCATTTTTTTGCCATTTTTATAGCCAACAAAAAACCCAGTAAAAACTGGGTTTTTTGTTTATTAAATGTAATTGCTAGTCAATGTCTATCAATTACATTTAATAAACGCTTAAAGCTAGTAAAACACTAGCCAAAAACTAAATCTCGTTTACGCACTTACTTAGCGAGCACGGAATACGATACGACCCTTTGATAAATCGTAAGGAGTCATTTCTACCGTTACTTTATCGCCGGTTAAAATACGGATATAGTTTTTGCGCATTTTGCCTGAAATGTGAGCCACAACTACGTGACCATTTTCTAGCTCAACTCGGAACATTGTATTTGGTAAAGTATCAAGGACTGTCCCTTGCATTTCGATTACGTCTTCTTTCGCCATGTTTAGCGTAACACCTCTTTAATAGTTAAACGCTGCAGATTTTGCCCAAAATACACCAATAAGTAAAGGCGCAGGGACTATATTTGCAAATTAAATAGCCACCCACTCATCATTGAGCTGTTTTTGAGCTGGTAAAAACTGAGTTTTGTACTTCATTTTATCGCATTCATCAATTTGATAGCCTAAGTACACGTATTGCTTATTTTGCTCTTTTGCAAATTTAAGCTGCTCTAATATCATCACAGAGCCTAAACTATAGTGTTCAAAGTCGGGGTCAAAAAAAGTATAAATTGCAGAAATAGAGCTGTTCATACAATCAGTTACGGCAACTGCGGCTAAAGTATCCTGGTACCATAGTTCAATAAATGTGATTTTGAGCCAACTGCAAAGTAAAAAGCTTTGAAACTGTTCTTTTTCAGGAGGATACATACTTCCATCCTGATGGCGCATCGTTATGTATTTACTATAGAGCGGATAATACTCAGGGCGTTCTTGCGTCGAGTATTTCACTTCAAACTGGTTTTTTGCTTTGTTTAGTTTACGTTTTTGCGATTTTGAAGGGATAAAGTCTTGTGCTAATACACGTACAGAATTACATGCACTGCATATTGGGCAGTGTGGACGATATATTTGGTTACCACTGCGACGAAACCCTAAGCCTAATAATGACTCAAATTTGTCTGTACTGTAGCAACTAGGATCTAGAATAACTAAAAGTTGCTCTTGTCTGTTGGGTAAATAACTACAGTCAAATTCTTGGGTTAAACCAACACGTGCAGGAAGTTGCTCATTCATAGATTGCGTCAAGTTCTTGTGGCTCCCACATAATAGGATTAATAATATAGTTATGTGCAGCTTTTAGTTTAGTCAAAAATGTTGAGCGGGGGATTACTTGTGCACCTAAGGTCATTAAATAAGGGTTTTCTAACTGGCAATCAATAAAATGCGCATTATGACGTTTAAGCCAATTTACCAGTGCCCACATAGCAAGCTTTGAGCAATTGGTTTGATGATGAAACATCGATTCACCACAAAAAACACCATTTTGCATAATACCATATAAGCCACCTGCAAGCTCTCCGTTGCTCCACACTTCTAAGCTATGGGCAATGCCAGCATTGTGTGCATTAACATAAGCGTTGAGCATGTCAGAGGTGATCCAAGTGCCATCGGTATCAAGGCGTTGATCGCGACAAGCTTCTATTACCTCCTCAAAGGCATTATTAATGGTTACTTTTACAGGGTGCTTTTTTAAATGTTTACGCAGGCTCTTACTTATATGAAAATCATCCAGTTCAAAAATCCCGCGTTCGCTCGGCGACCACCACATAATAGGCTCATCTTCGCTAAACCAAGGGAATATTCCGCTTTTGTAGGCATTACTTAGGCGAGGTAAACTTAAATCTCCGCCAATTGCTAACAAGCCATCAGGGGATTCTAATGCGTATTCCGGATTGGGGAATGCTATATCGGTTTCACTTAATTGGTATAGCTGATTTCTCATACAGTACTTATTTTATAATTGATCGTAAAAGTGTAACTATATTTTAGACATAAAAAAAGGGCTGAATAATCAGCCCTATTATAATTTATTTAATTGCTTATAAATTATCTAAGAAACGCTCTGCATCAAGGGCAGCCATACAGCCTGTACCCGCTGATGTGATTGCTTGACGGTAAATGTGGTCAGACACATCACCTGCAGCAAAAACGCCCTCTACACTTGTTTGAGTTGCGTTACCATTCAATCCAGACTCTACAACTAAGTAGCCGTCTTTCATTTCTAGTTGACCAACAAACATATCTGTATTTGGCTTATGACCAATAGCAATAAATACACCGGCTAAATCTAGCTCTTCTGTTGCATCAGACTGTGCATCTTTAATACGAATGCCAGTTACGCCCATTTGGTCGCCTAATACTTCGTCAAGCGTACGGTTGTAATGTAAAACAACGTTACCGTTAGCTGCTTTTTCAGCTAGGCGATCTGCAAGTATTTTTTCACTACGGAAACTATCACGGCGGTGAATAACATGTACTTCGTCAGCAATGTTAGATAAGTATAGCGCTTCTTCAACCGCTGTATTACCACCACCAACAACCGCTACTTTCTGACCTTTATAGAAAAAGCCATCACATGTAGCACAGGCTGAAACGCCACGGCCTTGGAAATTAGTTTCAGACTCTAAGCCTAAGTATTTAGCAGAAGCACCTGTTGCAATGATTAACGCATCACATGTGTAAGTACCTTGGTCGCCAGTTAGTGTGAAAGGGCGCTTAGATACATCTACTTTATTGATGTGATCGAATATGATTTCAGTTTCAAAGCGCTCAGCGTGCTCTTTCATACGATCCATTAATGCAGGGCCCGTTAAGCCGTGTGCATCACCAGGCCAGTTCTCAACTTCAGTCGTGGTTGTTAATTGACCACCTTGTTGAATGCCTGTAATTAAAACAGGGTTTAAATTTGCACGTGCTGCATATACTGCGGCAGTATAACCAGCTGGGCCAGAGCCTAAAATTAGTAGCTTACAATGTTTTGCTTCAGTCATTATTTTTTCCTAAACGTTTAATACGGTCTTTAATGCGCTCGATTCTAAGAAAATCAAGGCGGATGTAAACAAAATCCGCGATTATTTTTTTTCGCAAATCGAAAAGCTGTGCAGTATTGTGTACTAGAGCTCAGTACTTTTACAGTTAAAACACCTAAGTAGCTCAATAAATAGACTAACAGGCAACAAAACAGCGTTAATTCATGACCCCTTTGATTTTTTTTGTTATGTTTTACCTAATTTTATTTGTCACTGATAGATTATGTGACCTAAGCAAATAGGCAACTATGTTATTTTGGCAGGAAAAACCCGCATTCGGGTTGACTTCAAAAGACGTTAACGTCTTAACCAATGCGCAAGATTACCGAACGCAATTGCTACGTTTGATCGCTAATGCAAAAAAACGAATTTATATCACAGCGCTTTATTTACAGGATGACGAAGCAGGCCGCGAGATTTTAGAAGCCCTGCATCGAGTATCATTAGAGAACCCTGCGCTTGATGTAAAAGTGCTGGTGGATTTTCATCGTGCGCAACGTGGTTTAATTGGTGCAGAGAAGTCTGATGGTAACGCAAGTTTATACTGTGACGATTTAGAAAAGTTTAAATCGAACGTACAAGTTTATGGCGTACCTGTAAAAGCTAAAGAATTATTCGGCGTATTACATTTAAAGGGTTTTGTCATTGACGATACCTTACTTTACAGCGGCGCAAGCTTAAACAACGTGTATTTGCAGTATAACGAGCGTTACAGACTCGATCGTTACTTTTTAATAACGCAGAGCGAACTGTGTGACTCAGTGGTTGATTTTATTGAGACAAAGCTAATTAGCTCCGTTGCTGTGCCACGCATAGACACACGACCGCTTAAGCGTTTACACGACTTCAAGCTTGATCAAAAGCAATTAATGCGTGATTTAAAAGTTGCAAGTTACAACGCAGCAGAGCAACTGAATACGCAAGCATTAGGTATTCGTTTGTTTTTAGGGCTTGGTCGTCGTAATAACGAATTAAATCGTTTAATAAAAGCGTTATTTGATACCACAGAGCAAGAGCTTGTGTTGTATACGCCATACTTTAATTTTCCGGCGCCACTTATGCGATCACTGCGCCGATTATTAAAGCAAGGCAAGCAAGTGACTATTGTGGTAGGGGATAAAACAGCAAATGACTTTTATTTACCGCCAAGCGAGCCGTTTAGTAAAATAGGGGCATTACCTTATTTATACGAAACTATTTTGCATAAGTTTGTAAAAACGCAAAAACGCCACATCGATAACGGTAATTTAAATGTGTATCTGTGGAAAGATGAAAGTAATTCGTTTCATTTAAAAGGTATTTGTTCAGATAGAACAAAACATTTACTGAGTGGGCATAACTTAAATCCGCGTGCATGGGGTCTTGATATCGAAAACGGTATTTTAATAGAAGATCCAGAGCAAACAATTATGGATGCTATTGATAACGAAAAGCAGGAAATTTTACATCACTGCCGCCGTTTAAAAGGCCCAGATGATTTAGAAACCATGGATGATTACCCGCAGCCAGTTAAAAAACTACTTGGCCAAGCTAAGCGCGTAAAAGTAGATTTTATAATTAAGCGTTTCATATAAATTTACTTTAAATCAGACATAAAAAAAGCAGCTAATTAGCTGCTTTTTTTATGTGTTGTAGTTAAGTTACTATATTATTTAATACCAACCTAACTACGAAACGCTAAATTATGCGTTTTCTACCGCTGTGCGTGGGTCAACATATTCCATGTTGAACGCTTCAGCTACTTCTTTGTAAGTTACTTGGCCTTTAATTACGTTTAAGCCTTTTAAGAAGTGAGCGTCATCTAGTAGCGCCTTTTTATAACCTTTGTTTGCAAGGTTAATGATGAAAGGCAATGTTGCATTGTTAAGTGCAAACGTAGATGTGCGTGGAACAGCACCTGGCATGTTAGCAACACAGTAGTGAACAACTTCATCAACGATGAAAGTTGGATCAGCATGCGTCGTTGCTTTAGAAGTAGCAATACAGCCACCTTGGTCGATTGCAACGTCAACAATTGCAGAACCAGGTTTCATTGCTTTAATGTGCTCAGCAGTTACTAGTTTAGGTGCAGCTGCACCAGGGATCAGTACACCACCGATTACTAAATCAGCTTCTAGTACGTGTTTTTCTAGTGCATCAGCAGTTGAGTAAATAGCTTTAACTTTATTACCAAATTGCGCGTCTAGTGCACGTAATACATCGATGTTACGATCAAGAACGACAACTTCAGCACCAAGACCAACAGCCATTTGCGCTGCGCTACGACCAACCATGCCGCCGCCAATTACAACAACTTTAGCAGCTTCAACGCCTGGTACGCCACCTAGTAGCATGCCACGACCGTGGTTAGATTTTTCTAGCGCTTGTGCACCAGCTTGAATAGACATACGACCAGCAACTTCGCTCATAGGAGCAAGAAGCGGTAAACCACCGCGTGAGTCAGTTACAGTTTCGTATGCAATACAAATAGCTTTGCTTTTTACAAGGTCTTCAGTTTGTGGAAGATCAGGTGCAAGGTGTAAGTAAGTGAAAAGAATTTGGTCTTCACGTAGCATTGCACGTTCAACAGCTTGCGGCTCTTTTACTTTTACAATCATGTCTGCTTTAGCAAAAACATCAGCAGCAGTTGCTAAAATTTCAGCACCCGCTTGTGTGTAATCTTCGTTAGTAAAACCAATGCCCATGCCTGCATCAGTTTCTACAATCACTTGGTGACCGTGGTTTACTAATTCACGAACACTTGCAGGAACCATACCTACACGGTATTCATGGTTTTTAATTTCTTTAGGAACACCAATAATCATATCATTTGCCTTATTAAGAACGGATTAACATTTTCCACTATTATATTCATCATAAGCCCGTGTGTCTCACCTTTTTTAAACTCAAATCTAGTGTTATCATCTAGATAATAAAAATAAACAGCATAAAAAACTTGTTGGTACTATGCATCAATTATTAGATAGAATTGACCGTAAAATTTTAATGGAATTACAACACGATGGACGCTTGTCGAATGTAGAACTGGCCAGACGAGTTGGCCTAAGCGCCACGCCCTGCTTGGAGCGAGTAAAAAAGCTAGAACGAGAAGGTTACATACTTGGCTATAAAGCGGTGGTCGATCCCGCTAAACTTGGGCAAGGTTTATCTGTGTATGTAGAAGTAACGATTACTAAAACATCTCCCGACGTATTTGATGAGTTTAGTGCTGCGGTTAAAAAGCACGAAGAAATTATCGAATGTCATTTAGTATCGGGTAATTTTGATTTTTTACTTAAAACGCGCGTAAATGATATGTCAGAATACCGTGGCGTATTAGGCGACATACTATTGAAACTGCCAAATGTAAGTGAAAGCCGAACTTATGTAGTAATGGAAGAAGTAAAAGGTGAAGAAGGCGTAATTATTCGTCCTTATATTACTTAAGGTTATTTATATTAGCTGCGTCATTTGCTTATATAAGCTCAAATTATAAAAACTTGTTCATAATCAGGCCATCAAGGTTAAGATAAAGTGCAACAAATTGCATTTCCTGCTAAGGTATTTCACTGCTAAGTAAGTGTGAATAAAAATAGAATAATAAAGAGGAATAGGGAACTATGCGCCTAAACGGTGTGCAAAGACTATTAGAAACAGGGCTGATTATCAGTACCTTTACGGCAATATTTATTTTATGTGCCTTGATCAGCTTTGATCCAGCAGATGCTGCATGGTCGCAAACTAGTTTTAGCGAAGTAAGCAACATCACAGGAGCAGCCGGTGCATGGATAGCCGACATTTTATTACTCACCTTTGGTTGGTTGGCTTACTTAGTGCCTGCGGCCATTCAGCTATTTGGCTACTTGCTATTTAAACAACCTCACCGCATTTTACAGCTTGATTACACTACCTTAGCGCTGCGAGTTATTGGTTTTGCTTTATTTATTACCTCAGCTACCGCTATTAGTAGTATTAATTTCGACGATATTTATAACTTTTCATCGGGTGGGGTAGTGGGCGATGTTATTGCATCAGCCATGATGCCTGCGTTTAACTTTACCGGTACATCTATATTATTGCTGTGTTTCTTTTTTGCAGGGCTTACCTTATTGACGGGAGTATCGTGGGTTGATTTTGTAGATTACCTTGGCGATTTAATGGTTAGGCTTTATCGCTATGTTGTATCGTATGCAAAAGGCTGGATGCACCGAGAACACACTGCAGGTAAAGTAAATAATAACGATGAAGCAGACGCCCATTTTGAAGACGATATAAAAGAGCAAATAGAGCTGCCTACATCAGCTAAAAAAGCAGATAAACAAAAAGCAATAGATAAGCCTCAAACACCATTTAGTGAACCACAAATTAGTGATGACTTTATGCCGTTTGATGAACTTGACGATATACTCGATCAAGAAATTGGCTTTAGCGCAATAGATGACGAACCAATGGACACGGCTGCTGCATTAAATGCGCTTGATCAAAGCCCAGTTGTGGAGCCTGAAAAACCAGTTACAACGGTGGTATCGCCAGCAAGACCAATGCCTAAACCAAAAGCGCAATATCAACCACCGCCAACGGCAAAAGAAAAGTTTGAGCAATTATTAACGCAAGAGCCACCACCAGGGCCATTACCATCGCTCGATTTACTCGACAGACCGGATAAAGCTAAAAACCCAATTTCGCAAGAAGAGCTTGATAGCGTATCGCGCCTAGTAGAGACAAAACTTCTCGACTTCAATGTACAAGCAACCGTAGTAGCGGTATACCCAGGCCCCGTTGTTACGCGTTTTGAGCTAGATTTAGCGCCAGGTATAAAGGTGTCTAAAATCACAGGCTTAGCTAAAGATTTGGCCCGTTCGCTTTCGGCAATTAGTGTACGTGTTGTAGAAGTTATTCCAGGTAAAACCTATGTTGGTATTGAGCTTCCAAATAAACACCGTGAAATAGTGCGTTTATCAGAAGTTATAAACGCCCCTAAATTTGAGCAAAATCCGTCGCCACTTACCATGGTGCTTGGTAAAGACATTGCTGGTCAGCCGGTTTGTGCTGACTTAGGTAAAATGCCACATTTATTGGTAGCCGGTACAACTGGTTCAGGTAAATCAGTGGGCGTTAATGTCATGATAGTAAGCTTGCTTTACAAATCGGGTCCTGACGATGTACGTATGATCATGATTGACCCTAAAATGCTTGAGCTTTCAGTATACGAAGGCATTCCGCATTTATTGTGTGAAGTAGTTACCGATATGAAAGAAGCTGCCAACGCACTGCGTTGGTGTGTAGGCGAAATGGAACGTCGTTATAAATTAATGTCAGCATTGGGTGTGCGTAACTTAAAAGGTTACAACCAAAAAGTGCTTGAAGCCAATGAAGCGGGTTACCCAATTCTTGATCCATTATTTAAAGACACCGATGGCATGAAAGAAGGCCCCGACGAGCTAGGTAAATTACCAAGTATTGTTGTAGTAATAGACGAATTTGCCGACATGATGATGATTGTAGGTAAAAAAGTAGAAGAACTTATTGCACGTATTGCTCAAAAAGCACGTGCGGCAGGAATTCACTTAGTGCTTGCTACGCAGCGCCCGTCGGTTGATGTAATTACCGGCTTAATTAAAGCTAATATTCCAACACGTATGGCGTTTCAGGTATCAAGCAAAATAGATTCACGGACAATACTTGACCAACAAGGTGCAGAAAACTTACTAGGCATGGGCGACATGCTTTATTTACCGCCAGGCACTAGCGTACCAGAGCGTGTGCATGGCGCGTTTGTAGACGACCATGAAGTACACGCCGTAGTAAACGATTGGAAAGCACGTGCTAAACCAAATTACATTGACGAAATACTCAATGGCGATGCCACTGAAGATATTTTATTACCGGGTGAAGCTAGCGAAAATGCAGATGAAGAATCTGATCCGTTATACGACGAAGCTGTGTCGTTTGTAATTGAAACCGGCAAAGTATCTGTATCGTCAGTGCAACGTAAATTACGTGTTGGCTACAACCGCGCAGCACGTTTAGTAGAACAAATGGAAACATCGGGTATCGTGAGTTCACCAGGTCATAACGGCGCTCGCGATGTATTAGTACCTAATGGAGCAAATTCATGAAAAAAGTTAACGCCTTATTATTAGTGTTAGGCAGCGTACTTGCCGCACCAAGCTTTGCTGACGACAGCCAAGCATTACAAGACAGACTTGCCACTTTAAAAAGCTTTAAAGCGCAGTTTGCACAACAAGTAACAGACAAAGAAGGCCAAGCAGTTATGCAAGGCGAGGGCACAATAGCGCTCCAACAGCCTATGATGATTCGCTGGCAGCAAACTAATCCAGACGATACGTTATTTGTATCAAACGGTGATAAAACCTATTACTTCGACAGCTTTGCTGAGCAAGTAACGATTATGAAAACCAGCAGCCTAATCGATTCAACACCATTTGTGCTACTGACATCAAAAGACCCAGCACAGTGGGAAAAATACAGCGTACTTGCAACAAGTACAGGCTTTAGCGTAACGCCAAATAAAGGCGTAGAAAGCCAAGTAGAACAACTTGATATAGCATTTGCGGGTAACGAGCAAGGGCTTGCTAAACTAGTGGTTACCGACAACTCAGGGCAGCTATCGTCATTTACGTTTAACAATGCCCAAGTTAATATGCCGCTTGATCAAAGCACTTTTGAATTTACGCCTCCTGAAGGTGTTGAAATAGACGATCAGAGTAACGGTGAGTAATTTAGGTTTTAATTTTGGGCCCGATGTACGCCCACTTGCCGCGCGTATGCGCCCTACAACACTTGATGAATACATTGGTCAGCAGCACTTATTAAGTGCTGATAAACCACTGCATCAAGCCATTGTCGCGGGGCGATGCCATAGTTTAATTTTATGGGGTCCGCCTGGTGTGGGTAAAACAACACTTGCGCAAATTATTGCCAACCATGCTGATGCCTCACTTATTCAAATGTCGGCGGTAACTGCAGGTGTAAAAGATATACGCGACAGCGTAACGCAAGCGCGGGACAACCTAGAAAGCCGTGGCCAACGCACCCTTATGTTTGTTGACGAAGTTCATCGCTTTAATAAATCCCAACAAGATGCCTTTTTACCGCACATAGAAGACGGCACCTTTATATTTGTAGGTGCAACCACCGAAAACCCATCGTTTGCCCTTAACAACGCTATATTGTCGCGTGCGCGCGTGTATGTTTTAAAATCGCTTGCCGATACCGACTTATACACCGTAATAGAGCGCGCACTTAAACAAGACGAGCAGCTAAGCCAAAAACACATCACTATTGCCGACAACGCTAAAAAGGCACTGTGCCAAGCAAGTGGCGGCGATGCGCGTAAAGTACTTAATTTACTTGAACAAGCAGTTGACTTAACAACCGAGAAAAACGGTCAATACAACGTAGATGAGCACGTACTTAGCCAAGTGCTACCAACACATTTAGCTAAATACGATAAAGGCGGCGATGAGTTTTACGATTTAATATCGGCCTTTCATAAATCAGTACGAGGTAGCTCCCCCGACGGCGCACTGTATTGGTATTGCCGAATTTTAGCCGGTGGCGGCGACCCATTGTATGTGGCAAGGCGTTTACTTGCCATAGCTACAGAAGACATTGGTAACGCCGATCCGCGTGCAATGGAAGTAGCCTTAAATGCGTGGGATATATTTCAACGTGTTGGCCCAAGCGAGGGCGAGCGTGCAATTGCACAAGCCACTCTATATTTAGCCAGCGCACCTAAAAGTAATGCGGTGTATATGGCGTTTAATCAAGCAAAAACAGATGCCAAAAACGAGCCAAGTTACCCAGTGCCGGAGCATTTACGTAATGCGCCAACCAACTTAATGAAAGACTTAGGGTATGGCGCCGAGTACCGTTATGCGCACAATGAAGAAGGCGCATTTGCCGCAGGTGAAAAATATTTACCACCAGAAATGGACGGTAAAGAATATTACTTACCGAGCGAGCGCGGACTTGAACAAAAAATTAAACAAAAACTCGATTACCTAAAAGAGCGCGATGCGCAAAGCCCACTTAAACGATACGAAAATGATTAAACTTTATATGATGATCGCCCTTGGCGGAGCCTCAGGTGCGTGTTTACGGTTTTTTATTAGTGAAAGCATGCTAAAACTCCTCGGTAGGGGATTCCCTTTTGGCACGTTGACGGTTAATATTCTGGGTTCATTGTTAATGGGCATTTTGTACGGTTTGATAGATAAAGAAATTATCACCGCAAGCCCCGCCAAAACCCTTATCGGTATTGGCTTTTTAGGTGCATTAACCACCTTTTCAACATTCTCAATGGACTCGTTGTTGTTATTACAACAAGGTCACTTTATTAAAATGGCCCTCAATATCATCTTAAACGTGATGGTGTGTATTTTTATGGCTTGGCTGGGCCTTCAGCTAGTAATGCAAAAAGGTTAAAAAACTAACATGTTAGATTCTAAATTTTTACGTCAAGACATCGAACAAACTGCAGCACGTTTAGCGGCGCGCGGTTACGAACTCGATGTAGCGACGGTAACGGCACTTGAAGAAAAACGCAAAACATTACAAGTAAAAACGCAAGAACTTCAAAGTCAACGTAATGCAAGCGCAAAAGCAATTGGTCAAGCCAAAGCAAAAGGCGAAGACGCACAGCCATTACTTGATGCAGTGGCTAACTTAGGCAGTGAGCTAGACGCAGCTAAAACTGAGCAAGATGAAGTATTAGCCGCGATTAACGACATTGCGTTAGCAATTCCAAACTTGCCAGACGAGTCAGTACCCGCCGGTAAAGACGAAGACGACAACGTTGAAATTTTAACGTGGGGCACACCTAAAAAATTCGATTTTGAAGTTAAAGACCACGTAGATGTAGGCCAAGACCTAAACGGTTTAGACTTTGAAATGGGCGTTAAAATTAGTGGCGCACGCTTTACCGTAATGCGCGGCCAAGTAGCGCGTATGCACCGTGCACTAACGCAATTTATGTTAGATACACACGCTGATAAAAACGGCTACACAGAAATGTATGTACCGTACCTAGTAAATAGCGCAAGCCTTTATGGCACCAGCCAACTACCTAAATTTGCGGGCGATTTGTTCCACACATTAGGCCTTGTAAATGACGACGGCGAACAACAAGCCGGCTTTAGCTTAATTCCTACTGCTGAAGTACCGCTTACAAATAGCGCCCGCGACGAAATTTACGATGAAAGCGATTTACCAATTCGCTTAGTTGCCCACACTCCGTGTTTCAGAAGTGAAGCAGGCAGCTATGGTCGCGATACACGTGGCTTAATTCGTCAACACCAGTTTGATAAAGTTGAACTTGTACAACTTGTAAAACCAGAAGACTCAATGGCAACGCTTGAAGAGTTAACAGGTCACGCAGAGCAAATACTACAAGCACTTGAGCTTCCGTACCGTAAAGTAATTTTATGTATGGGCGACATGGGCTTTGGCTCAGCTAAAACATACGATTTAGAAGTATGGTTACCTGCGCAAGACACATACCGCGAAATTTCATCATGTTCAAACATGGCTGACTTTCAGGCGCGTAGAATGCAAGCACGTTTTCGCCGTGAAGGTGTTAAAAAGCCAGAGTTACTACATACACTAAATGGTTCAGGCTTAGCCGTTGGCCGTACACTAGTAGCCATTCTAGAAAACTACCAACAAGCCGATGGCACAGTTGTAGTACCAGAAGTATTACGCCCATACATGGGTGGACTTGAAGTGATTGGTAAACAATAAAAATCAAGTTTAAGTTAAGCAAGTTTTAAGCTTGTAAATCTTAATACGAAAGCCGCTGTTTGTAATAAACAGCGGCTTTTTTTTTAGGTTAAAGGCAAAAGCTTAGAGAAAAATTTAAGTTATCTTATTAATAATATCGCTTACACCTATTTTATGGCTCATTACTTTTTTGTCCGATATTACTGATCTCTACCATTTTGGGGTATTTCTACATCAAGGAAACTTAAATATCGGCTAACTAGTTGTTTACAAGTCCTTATTAGCTGGTTAAATTAGAATCTTTGTAATATTTGGACATTTGTCGGTTTATAAAGCGACAAATGTCGGATACAAAATTGTTATATGCCTAAAATAGTCATTAGTATAATATCTAACATGGTACATCTTTTGCTTTAATATCAAATATCTATTAATGCACGAGGAGTTTAATATGAATATTTCAAATGTAGGGCAAAACTATTCCATTACGACAGCATCTAGCGGCAATAAAATGCCGACTGAATCTATTGCTGTAGAAAAAAACATAAACCAAAATAATTCACAACCTACAAAGATTGATATGAGAAACATATCAATTGATGAAATTAATACATTAATTAAATCAGGGGAAAGTGCTTTACTTGATGTGGTGCCATTTATACCATTAAATGTTCTTGAACAATATAATAATGATCCCGAAAAAATAGGTAAAATCAAAGTAGACTTAATTGGGCAAGTTGAAAAATCTATAGATTTTAAAAAAAGCATTGGTGAGAATACTGACTTTTTATCAGGTGTTTTAAATAAATTTAAAGATCTTGACGGTAAACAGCTAAATGGAAAGGTTGATATCTTAGCATAATACGGCATCTAACAAGCAAATAAACTAGGACAAAAAACAGTTGGCTTTTTGCTCCTTCGTCGCCATTTTAGCCAACAATTTTTTGCCTGTTATTTGGGCGTTGAGGCTGTAGAATTACTCTTTTTAGGAACGT
>NZ_WTKZ01000002.1:0-179623 GCF_011378805.1 Pseudoalteromonas sp. Z9A6 | reverse complement strand
CAAGAAAGTTAAATACGACCTTGAAGCTTAAAATGAGAGATGGTATCTAATAATTTTCGGTTAACGCGGTTTAGCATATAACTTTTTGATAAACCCAGTAGTTGTATTATTTTATTTTCGCTGGCAATAAAGCCATTCGATTTTGCTACTATAAAGTGCGCTTTAAATATTGGGTTATTTATAATTTCGGTTACGCCGTTATCGCCAAAAACATCTTCAAGTAATGCGCGCGCTTTTATTGTTATTTCACTTGGTGTTGGTTTATTACTTGAGTATCGGGTTTGCGAATACGATTTTGCTAAGCGCTCAATGGCAGCAACGGGATCGTTTTGTGCAAAACACGCAGAGCGAAAAGCGCCGGCAGATGAGCCAATTAAATTAAGTGGCCGGGTTCGGTTTTTAAAAAATTCACCAAAAATATACTTATCCAACCCAAATAAGGTAAACCACTTTGGCCCACCACTTGCACCTAAAAAAGAGGTGAAAAGTTCAGGTTTAAAGCCCTGTTCGTTAATAATTTTAGCCGCTGTTTTCCCTGCGTTAATCTCGATCATCTAAAAAATTGTGCCTTTTATTTTGGTTGCTTCTGTTATTTCTACAACACTGAAAGTGAATACTTATGCAAAACAAAAAGCGATTTCATGTTGCCATAAAACCGCTTTTTATAGTTAAGTGTGCTTAAAGTACGTGAATTAATCCCAAATGCCGTCTTCACATTTGCCCTGTACTTTTACATCTTTTACTTTAAATTCGGGCTCTAAACCTTTGTCTCTTTGTGCGTGGTAATCGCTCGTAACAGACAAAATAGTCGGCGTTAACAGTATAATAGCGATAACGTTAACCACTGTCATTAATCCTAAGGCAATATCGGCTAAATCCCAGACTTCTTTTAATGTGGCCGACGCGCCCCACAACATCATTGATAAATAAAGCAAAGTGTAAATGCCGCGCCCTACTTTGTTGTCGAGCTTAAATAAGTGCAAGTTGCTCTCTGCATAGGCGTAGTTTGCCACCACCGATGTAAAAGCAAATAAGGTTATAGCGGCTGCTACAAAGTAAACACCACCTTGTGCTAAGTGAGCAGTCATCGCGCTTTGTGTTAAACGAATGCCTTCCATTTCACCGCTTATGTCTATATCGGCCAATAAAATGATCACAGCGGTACAGCTACACAGTACAATTGTATCGAAAAATACGCCTAGCATTTGTATGTAACCTTGCGTTACAGGGTGATTAGGAATTGGGCTGGCACTTGCTGAAGCATGCGGCACACTACCTGCACCGGCCTCATTAGAATATAAACCACGTTGAATACCGTTTTTAATCGCAGCGCCCATTGCACCGGCGCCTGCTTCTTGTAAACCAAACGCTGATAAAAATATATCTTTAAGCATGGCGGGTACTTGCGTGAAATTTATAATCGTAATAATTACCGCCGCAAGTACAAACACAATGCCCATTATTGGCACAACGCGCTCTGCAAATCGGGCAATTGCTTTAAAGCCACCGAGTATAATTGAGCCCGCTAATACGGTAATAACTAGGCCTGAATAAAATGTAGGAACTTCAAACGCGTAGTTAAGTGCGTCAGTAATTGTGTTAGTTTGCATTGCGCTAAACGTAAATCCGTAACCTAAAAACAAACACGCGGCAAACACAATTGCGAATGCTCGGCTACCCAAACCTTGTTGAATATAATACGCAGGCCCGCCTCTAAACTCGCCGCCACTATCGCGCACTTTATATACTTGCCCAAGTACGCTTTCGGCAAAGCCTGTAGCCATACCCAATATGGCTATAACCCACATCCAAAATATAGCGCCGCTGCCGCCAAGTGAAATTGCCACTGCCACACCGGCTAAATTACCGGTACCTACCCGTGCACAAAGCCCTGTACACAATGCTTGGAATGATGAAATGTCGTTTTTTTTACATTTACTACTGCCTTTTAAAAGGCTAAACATATGTTTAAATTTAAGTATTTGAATTGCTTTTAGTCGTACTGAAAACCATACCCCCGTAAACAAGAGTATATAAATAAGTACCTGCCCTTCTCCCCATAAAAGGTTGTTTACGCTTTTGACGACGGTATCGAACATTGCTAATTCCTTCTTATATTTTTTATATTAATACCCTTTTTTGGGTATAACGGCATTTGCTTGCGACATCGACTAAAAATTTAATGCAAATAAGGCAGCTAAGCTGCCTTAAAACTATACATTATTTATTTTGCAAATGAACTCCTGCAATCATGCACCTAACTGAGCCACCAGCCGACTCAATAGTAGGTATAGGTAATGGCACAAGCTTAGCCGTTTTTTGTATAACTGTTATTTGTGCCGGTGTAAGTGCATTAAACGCAGTTTGCGATAAGGCTAAAATACGACCATTTTTACCCTGTAGCTCAATAGCATTGCCACAAAAGTTATTAATTTGCTCAAGCGTTAAATCGATAACTTGATGATGGCTTTTCAAAAAATGTTTAGCTAACTGTGCACGTTGTTCAATTGGCACCATATTTAAACTGATCATTACAAATTTTGTAGCAATACACATTAAAACATTAGTGTGATAAACCGCAGTTCCTTGCTCGTCATATGCGTTAAACACTATAGGTGATAGTTTTAATTGCTCACATATTGTATTAACCACCGACTTGGTAGTTCTTTTTGATTCTACCGCGTAAGCGAGTTTATTTTGATGATCGACAACCAGTGAACCAGTGCCTTCAAGAAATGAATTTTCTTTCGATAAAAATGAATAATCAGTCACTGAAGATACTTTATAGTGATCCGTTAAAAAATCAATAATATCTTTTCGATATTCTAACCTTCTGTTTTCTACAAACATTGGATAGATTATTAATTGGCCACTTTGATGAGTTGAAAACCAATTGTTAGGAAAAACTGAATCGGGAGTGTGTGTTTGCTCATCTTCAAAAAGGTGAACTGTTACCCCTTCATTTTTTAATATTTGTACGGCATTAGTCACTTCTTTAAATGCTTGTTCACTTTGATTTTGTGCTAAGCATTCACTTTGAAATGCGTTATCGAGCATTGTGTGTGGGTTAGATGTAAAGTGATGTGGCCTTACCATCACTACAGCTCTGGGGGCTTGGTTTACTTCGCTCATGCCACGTGCTCTTTTACTAATGGTTGATCACTAAGCACTGAAAATAAATTACGAGGGTCCGCTTGTTGTGTAATTAAATCAAGCAAAGCAAACTCGCCCGTTTTAATTAGCTCATCGCGTATAAATACCAGTGCTGTAAAGTCTTCGCTCGCAAAACCAACGCCGTCAAAAATGGTTAATTCATCTTGGCTAGTACGCCCAAGCGACTGCTTATTAATAACTTTATGAAACTCAGTTACTGTAAAGCTTGGACTCATTTGTTGAATTTCGCCCTCTATTCGAGTTTGTGGCTCGTACTCAACAAATACATTAGCACGCTCAAGCAATCTAGCATCTAACTCTGTTTTACCTGGGCAATCACCACCTATGGCATTAATGTGCACACCTTGTGGGATCATGTCATTTGTTAAAATAGTGGCGTTAGTTTTATCAGCAGTACAGGTAGTGATAATATCTGCCCCTTTTACTGCCTCTTGTACACTATTACAAATAGCCACGTTTAACCCGCATGCACTTAAATTAGCAAATGCTTTTTTAGAGGCGCTTTTATCTATATCGTATAAACGAATATGCGTAATACCTAGTACCGCTTTAAAAGCGAGTGCCTGAAACTCTGATTGAGCGCCATTGCCTATTAAAGTAAGGGTTGTTGAGTTTTTAGGTGCTAAATATTTAGCTACCATTGCAGAAGTTGCAGCTGTACGTAGTGCTGTTAGTAAACACATTTCGCTTATCATAACCGGATAGCCACTATCTACATCTGCTAAAATACCAAATGCAGCGACTGTTTGAAGTTCTCTAAAGGTGTTTTTTGGGTGACCATTTACATATTTACAGCTGAACATTTGGCCATCACTTACAGGCATTAGCTCTATTACACCCTCTGGTGAGTGTGCTGCATAGCGAGGTGACTTATCAAACTCAGTCCAACGGGCAAAGTCGGTTTCTAATTTATGTGTTAGATCTAGCAAAACGTTTTCGACCCCTAAGCTATTTATAAGCTTAGCCATTGCCTGAACGCTAATAAATGGAACGCCTTGTTTTGGCTGTGCTATAAAATGACTCATGCTGAAACCTCTTGAATAATGTATTAGTTAATTTAAAACAAGTTTAGCGAGGCTACGTGCTATTTAATATGGCAATTAATTACACAAATAGTACTAATTTTTATCATTTTGCTATGCAGTTATGTACAATTTATGTATTTTGGTCAGTAACTTCTTTTAAAGGTTTGATTTATGACTCCTTATATTTATGACTCTCTTGATAATGCTTTAATAGCTGAATTACGAAAAGACGGCCGCGCTTCTATTTCAGCTTTAGCCGGTTCTTTAAATGTATCACGCGGGACAGTGCAAAATAGGTTAGACAGATTAGTTAGCTCAGGCGCAATATTAGGGTTTACTGTACGCGTTCACGAACACATAGAAACAGAAGCCGTGCGCGCAATTATGATGATAGAAGTCGTTGGTAAATCTACCTCACAAGTAATTAAAACAATGCGCGGAATACCCGAGCTTATAAAATTACACACCACCAATGGTGCATGGGATTTAGTTGCAGAGCTTCAAGCTGCAAATTTAAGTGAGTTTGATGGAGTGCTAAGGCAAGTACGCGAAATTGACGGTATTTTAAATAGTGAAACAAGCATATTACTTTCATCAACTTAAGTTATTTTTAATATTTAAAAGAATACTTAAATGACACCTATTTATAATGTTTTAAGTATTCACGACAGAAAATGTGCGCTGAATGTGTTACTTGAACGAGTTTCTAGAGTGTGTCATATCACCAAATTACCATCTAAAAAAGCTCTAGCGACATCGAATGCAATATGTAAAAAACTATCTATTTACCCACCGAGTGCTTGTTTATCGATAACTTATGACAATGGTTCTGAAAATACAGAGTTTAAAAAAGTAGAAGCCATTTTGAAAAATAAATCTTATTTTTGTGAGCCTTACCACAGCTGGGAAAAAGGTGCTGTAGAACAAATAAATGGTTTAATTAGAAGGTATTACCCGAAGAAAACAAACTTTAGCAAAGTAAGCCATCAGCAATTAAAAAAAGTAGAGGAACAACTAAATAATCGCCCTAGAAAATGTTTAGGATTTAAAACACCAAATGAAGTCTATAATGAATTAGGTGGTGCACTTCCAATTAGAATCTAGGGGTTGATAAATGTACAAATTAGGGTGGGTGTCATTTAAATAAAAGGCATTTAAATGAATAATACTGCAACTTTTAGTCGCAGTATTATTCATGATTTGGGAATCCGATTGGCTTAATTGTAACGATACTCGCTTTGTGAGTAATTATGCGTATTGCTGATCTCAGATTGGCTTTGCTGCGCTAAATAAGATCGACCTGCAGCTAAGCCTAATTTATGATCAAAACGTAAATCGTTATTTGAACTACCTAATAATTTGCTATGCAGTTTTTCGTCTGCAAAAATTTGTATTATTTCCACATCACTTGGTGGATTTGCAATAAACTCAAGCTCATCTAAATACGCTTTTTCGTGCTGTATCAAGTAGTCCAATGTTTTTGGACAATAGCCTGATGCTATAGCAAATGTTCTTAGCTTTTGTACCCATGCAGATTGCGCTTGAAAATTAGCGTCAACCGTTCTTATTACAACAATTTTACGAGCACCTCGGTTGTAAGCCTCACGCACGGGGAGTGGAGCGGCTAAACCGCCGTCTAGATAAAAATCGCTCTGTGCTTGTTCTTCAACAAGATGTGTTTCATTCGCTGCTTTTGCGTTTAACCAAGGTGTTAACTTTACACCTTGTTTGTATAAAAACGGAAGTGCGCTAGAAGCCTTTAACAAATCACGCCATTGACTGCTATCACCTGTAGGCGATAAGTAATAAGCTTTTCTGTCTCGTGCATTTGTGGCTGTTATAAGTAGTTCACGCTCACCTAAACTAGTTTTCGCTGTTTTGAAATCTATAGCTCTGTTTACTTCAGTGGTTTTGTCAAAGTACCAATCTAGATCAACTATATGCTTACCCACTAATCCGCGACCAAGCTGAAAAAAACGCTTATTGCGCGAAAGTCCTCTAATCAGGCGTTTAGCGTAGCCTTTTTGACGCGCTAAGTAGCTAGTTAAGTTTTGTGAACCCGCTGAAGTACCAATAAATAAATCAAAAGGGTCATAGCTTTGCTCTAACCACGCATCAAGTACGCCAGCTGTGAATATCCCTCGCTGCCCGCCACCTTCAGCAATCAGAGCAACTTTTGGCTGCGCTGTTTTGTTAACTGAATTAGCTGTTGCGGTGTTTAGAGAGTTCACGGTGTACCTGCCTTTAATTTTATGATGTCTGGTTTAATAGCTACATTATAAAAAACAAAAGTGATATCTTAAAATTGATTATTTAAATCAGTTCAATTGAAAAAACAGAACGGTATATAAAGCAAAATATGTACTAAAAATAGAAATCAAATTTACTTTTAATATTTAAATAACAAATACAGACATCACTTAAAGTTAATAAAATGAGTTAAAAAAGTTTAACTTTTGATGATGTCTGTATATTAACAAGCCCAGAGTGTACGCTTGCTTAACTAACTATATTTTAGTGTTTTATTTCCATTAAAATTTCGAGTGCACGGTGGCGTTTTTCACTATCAAACACATCATTGGTAAATATAAACTCATCTACTTCTAGCTGTTTCGCTATCATCTCTAACTTGTGTTTAATACTTACATGCCCGCCTACTACGCTTAGGCTTAAAAAGTTCTCTACATGAGCGCGCTCTTGCTCGCTCCATAACCCGTCCATACTTTCAACGGGTGGTTTTAACCACAGCTCATTACCGCGTATAAGTTCGAGTACACGTTGCTTAGAAGTAGTCGACAAGTATTGCGCTTCATCGTCGGTGTCTGCTGCCACTAAAGGCAGTGCAAGCATTACGTATGGCTTATCAAGTACGCTTGATGCTTTAAATTCGCGCTTATACAGCGCTATTGCGTCGTGCACAAAGCGCGGTGCAAAATGCCCTGCAAATACGTACGGTAACCCTTTTTGCGCTGCTAGTTGCGCGCTAAATAAACTCGAGCCTAATAACCAAATCGGAACTTTTGTGTCCTCACCCGGTATAGCGCGAACAGGGTGACTACCATCGTAAGGGCCTAATAAAGTTTGCAGTTCAGTGACTTCATCGGCAAAGTTTTCAGCGCGTCGTTCATCTCGGCGCAGAGCACGACTGGTTATATGATCGCTACCTGGTGCGCGGCCTAAACCTAAATCAATACGCCCAGGGTATAAACTCTCTAATGTGCCGTATTGCTCTGCAACAATCAGTGGCGGGTGATTTGGTAACATAACGCCACCAGCACCTACTCGTATAGTTTTAGTTTGCCCTGCTATGTGGCCAATTAATACAGAGGTTGCCGCGCAGACAATTCCCGGCATATTATGATGTTCAGCCATCCAAAATCGGTTAAAACCGAGTTCATCAGCTTTTTGTGCATAAGCGACACTATTTGCAAGAGTACTTGAGACGGTGGCATCTTCTTTCATTGGGCTAAGCTCAAGTAAAGAAAACGGTATTGCAGATAACCCAGACATGTTTACTCCTCATTGCCTTTAATTAAGTGATGAAGATAGTCAAAATAATTTAACCATCATTCCATTAATGGGTCTGCTGGGTGGTTAATTCAATCATTGATTTTAACTAATCAATTGATCCTGTCTATTAAGCTAAGTGCAGAGTGATTATTGCATTAGATGCACTTACACTCATTCAATGCAATTACACTCATTCAATGCAATTACAATACATAAATAAACTACACACGTTATTAGCTGTATCAAACATAACAATATGATTTATAAAAATTATTTTTATTTTAAATGTTTTGGATCAGGTATGCGTAATTGCTTAACGAGTGGGTGATTTATTTTTTTCATTTCTATTAATACTAATTGAGCAACTTCTCGAGCACCGAGTTCATTGAAATGGGTATTGTCTTCTACGCCTATAGGGTAATTTGGATGCAAGTTAGGTGCTATATGCATAAAACGTAAGCGTGAGTTGATCCCACCAAGCTTTTGAAAATACTGTTGGGTCACCCGTTCCATGTCAATAAAATCGACCCCTGTCTGTTTAGCTACATCTCTTACTATATCAGCGTAAATAGGATGGGTGTCCTTGATCTGACCTTTTTCATCAAAATAACGTCGCGTTACCGGGGTCATCAGTAATGGCTGTGCCTGCTTTGCTCTTACTTCAGCAATAAAATTAACTAGGTTTTGCTTATATTGCTCTGGTGTAGTGTAGCGGTCTACTTTCTGTTTTGACTGATCGTTATGACCAAATTGAATGATCACAAAATCATCTTTATTAAGTTCATTTATAATGCCCGCCCACAAGCCTTCACTGATAAAGGTACGTGTACTACGACCATTTTTAGCACGATTTTTAACGTCGATGCTATCATTAAAAAAGATACTAAAGGGCATTCCCCAACCTGTTTCAGGGTAATCCTTCACTTCTTTAATTGACATGGTTGAATCCCCTGCCATAAAAAGCTGAACTTTAGTAGTTGCTGACATACTTGAAAAACTCACCATGATAAATATTGCTGCTATTAATTTTACCATTCTACTCGCTCTTTATTGTTTTTAAAAAATCAGTTTAGCTCTTTATAAAATTATCTTTTGTAATTGAGTGAAAAAATAATTTTACTTAATTGTGGTTGTCGTTATAAACATACC
This sequence comes from Pseudoalteromonas sp. Z9A6, assembly GCF_011378805.1. Lineage (NCBI taxonomy): Bacteria > Pseudomonadati > Pseudomonadota > Gammaproteobacteria > Alteromonadales > Pseudoalteromonadaceae > Pseudoalteromonas > Pseudoalteromonas sp. Z9A6. The sequence goes on along the minus strand of NZ_WTKZ01000002.1, from coordinate 170,765 downwards.
ACCAACTGCCACCGGTGGCAAATAACAAGTTAAATCATGGTGCTGAATAAAATTAAACCAGTCCTTAATGTACTTTTACTGCAAAAAATGTAAATGAAGTATGAAAAATGTAATTTACTAGGTTTGACAATACGCTTTTTTAGATATAACTTGATTTTTATGCCACCGGTAGCAATTTTATTTCCCTGATATCGCTACTGATTAAAATAATAGTTTTATGACTTTTAATCATAGACTTACATTTTACTGGCTAGATAAAGTGATAAAAATAAAAGCTCAAATCAACAGCATAAAAAAGGAACACACAATGAAGACTGCAAATAAGTTCGTTATCAAACCACTTAACTGCATTGTTAGTGCCTTACTACTGGGCACAACATCGTATGCAATCGCAGCCGATGAACAGCCACAAACAGATACTAAAGCCCAAAATGACATAGAGTTAATTCAAGTAACTGGATTTAGATCATCATTAAATAAATCCTTAGCAACTAAACGTTTTGAAGTAAATACCACTGAATCCATCGCGGCTGAAGATATTGGTAAATTCCCTGATCTGAATATCGCAGAATCATTACAACGTATTCCTGGGGTAGCTATTTCTCGTGAAGGTGGTGAAGGACGTCAAATTACGTTGCGTGGCTTAGGTCCGGCTTTTACCCGCACAACACTTAATGGTATGGAAGTACCTGCTAGTACCGATGGCACCGACTCTGGTGGCGGCGTAAACGGTGGCCGTGCATTTGACTTTAATATATTTGCATCCGAACTATTTAATCGTGTTGATATCCAAAAAACGCCCACGGCCGCAACTGAAGAAGGTGGTATAGCGGGCACTATTGATATGTATTCTGCACGTCCTTTTGACACAACAGGCTTTCATGTTGCAGCGTCCGCGCAAGCCGGTTATAACGACCTCACTGAAGAAGTCGACCCACGGATGGTATTTATGATCAGCAACACATTTGCTGATGATACAATCGGGGCTTTATTCTCTGTCGCAAAATCTGAACGCACCGTACGCCAAGAAGGCTTTGGTACAGTTCGCTGGACCACCCCCGTACTCGATGGTGGCGGTATCTATGCTGACACCTCTAATACTGAAGTTATTGGCACACCCAATACAGGGGACTGTGAGTTCGAAGGTCAAACAGTCGATGCTGTGAACTGCTTATATACGCCTCGCCTGCCTCGCCCTGATTTTTTTGGTAATGAACAAGAACGTTTAGGCTTTACCGGTTCATTACAATATGCTCCTTACGATGATCTGGTCCTTACACTAGATACATTACATTCAACTCTTGATAATGACCGCACTATGTACAACTTTTTCGAGATGTTTAGAAACACATTCAGCGAAATTACTCCTGAATCGATTACGATTTCTGACAATGGAAAACAGGTCCAAGCAGCGACATTTAACGGCGTTAAATCTCGAGTAGAAAGCCGTCAGCAGATTTCAAAAACAAAATTTCAACAGTACGTATTCTCAGCTAAATATCATTTATCTGATTACCTTCGATTAGACGCTATGGTGGGCACTGCTGAATCGGATGCTCGCTCTGAACAGTATCGTTATAACATGACTAATAACACACCTCATAGAGTATCGATGGATTTTGGCACCAGCAATAATACCGCTGTAATGAATTACGATTACGATACTCTAGATGCCAACTCTTTTGATTTAGCCGATGGGCGCTTACGTGCAACAGATGTACTGCGCGAAAATGACACCGCTAAAATTGATTTATCATACGAGATGGATCTGATGAATATCAAAGGCGGTATAGCCTATAACGACAGAACGGTTAGTTACGATGAATCACAAATAAACGGTTTTCCTGATCAAGATTCTGCAGCTGGATTTTCTCAGCTAATACCCTACGATGATTTTGGCACCGGTTATGACGGCACGTTATCACCCTTTCTAGTGGCTGATTTTGATGCAATAAATTCACAGCTTTTACTTAAAGAGTGGGTGCCACGCAGTGCGCAGAGCTGGAAAGTTGAAGAAGAAACAATGGCTGCCTACATCGAAACAAATTTTGAGTATGAAATTTCAAGTATGCTGCTCAGAACTAATGCAGGTGTTCGTTATGTAAAAACTGAAACCACATCAACAGGTTTTATTCAAACTGATGCGGTATCAATTGACAATAGCTATGACAATATTTTACCAGTGCTAAATTTAGCCCTTGATGCAACCGATGATGTGATTGTAAGGCTGGGTTTATCTAAAACCATGACCCGCCCGAGTTTGAGTTCACTCAATCCTGGTAATCCATCGTTTTCTTATTTAAACGGCACTGTTAGTGCGGGTAACCCATTCTTAGACCCATTCACCTCTACCAATACAGACGTTGGTGTTGAATGGTACTTTGCAGAAGAGTCGCTATTAGCAGCAACAGCGTTTTACAAAGATATTGGCTCTTTTATAAAAAGTGATAGTGAAGAAAAACTCGTCGATCCTGCTTATTTACCCTTTATTGATAATGATCCGCAATATGATCCATCAAGTGCACTCGATCCTAGAACTACCCCTTACACACATTTCGTCCCTGTAAATGGTCAAGGAACTGTGATTAAAGGGCTAGAACTTATTTATCAGCAACCTTTTTCATTCCTACCTGGGTTGTTAAAAAATATGGGGTTAGTGTCTAACTATACGTATGTCTCTGCAGGTGAAATTACGGGTCTTTCTAAAAATTCTTATAACTTTACCCTGTATTATGAAGAAGAAAACTATGGCGCTCGTGCTTCAGTGAATAAACGCGACAATTACATCACTGATTACACAGGTAACAATGGGAATGCTGAAGAAGCGACATCTGGTCCAACACATTTTGACCTATCAGCCTTTTATAATATTAATGAAAATGTAACCGTAACATTTGAAGCAATTAACCTTACCGATGAGTATGAACGCCTGTATACCACGGGTGATGGTAGTTTAGATTTACCACGTGAATATAATCATACCGGTCGACAGTACTTTTTAGGAATACGCTACAACTTATAAAGCAATGCTTAAACTTTAAATTCCCCTAAAGTAAACAGCTTAATTAACATTTTAATTAAGCTGTTTTTCTATGACTAAGGTAGTGCACCAGTTATTTATAATTAAAACGTAGTGCAGCCGATGGCTAATAATCAGTTAAATCACAGTGCTTATAAATAATGTTGCACTTGAATGGTATTCGCACGCCATTGAAAATGTAAATTAAAGATGAATTATGTTATTTTTTTCGTTTGACATCACATCAATAACATTATACTTCTCACTTATACCACCGGTAACAAAAATAATTAATCAATACTTCGCTACATACTTTCTCGTTTTTTTCCCATTATGAATTATTAGGTTAGGTGTAATAAGAATCAGAACAAGTACATGACAAACACACTAATTCAAGTCATGTTAACTTAATAACAATAAGTAGAACGTGGAACCACTATGACAACCAGCACACATAATTTTAAACTTAGTAAGTTGATGACCAATTTAATACTCAGTGGCGCATTAACCAGTGGCTTAGCATATGCAGCGCCTCAAGATGAAGCTGTTGCTGATGATCAACTTAAAGTGATCGAAGTAAAAGGTTTTCGCGGTAGTATCAATGCCGCTTTAATGACTAAGCGTGAAGCCGTTGGTACACGTGAGACTATCATTGCTGAAGATATTGGTAAATTTCCTTACTTAAATGTTGCTGACTCACTTTCGCGTGTACCTGGTATCTCCATTGAAGAGGATGCAGGTGAAGGTCGTCAAATTACCATTCGCGGTTTAGGTTCTCGTTACGTCAAAACCACAATTAATGGTATGGAGTCGGCATCTGCTGGTGCTGCAACAGACGCTGCGGGTGGTTCAAATACATCTCGTGCATTTGATTTTAATGTATTTTCCTCTGAACTGTTTACCCAAATAGATATTAATAAAACCGTTTCTGCTGAACTTGAAGACGGTGGCATCTCAGGCAATGTTAACTTACAAACGGCGCTTCCATTTCAATATGATGGCTTTAAAGGGGCTTACAATGTCAATACTCGTTATAGTGATGTTGATGAGGATGTATCGCCTCGTGCTTTTTTTATGCTCGCTACAAGTTAACAGAAAAAATGAGTGTTTCATTTGAAGCCGTTAATTTAACAGATGAAAAACAAGATATGTGGAATGATATTTATACCCCTCGCCCTTATGAAAATCTGTCATCAGGTCGCCAGTTTTTACTGGGTGTAAGGGGCACTTTCTAAACTTAATTAACACATAGCCTCGTTAATTGAGGCTATGTCTGCAATATAATACTCCCCCCCGTGCATAATCGATGGTTTTTACTGTCGATTATTTTATTAGTTACTAATTTTAAATAACTTTTTCAAAAACAATAAATCTTTGATAATTTAAACTAAGTAGTAAAATGATATTGCCACCGGTGGCAATAACTGCTAATGTTAGCTTATTATAATAATTCCAATTTACAGCAGCAGGATACAAGATGAATAATCAACGACGCTATTTTCTCAAAGCATTAGCTTCTAGCACTTTGGTAACAGCAACTTTAATGGGCTGTCAGTCAGCACCTTTACTCAATGTTTTTGAAGCGCCTATTAGCGCAGACGATTGGCAAATGGCTGAACAAATAAAAGCCAACATTGTCGTCCCGACCTTCCCTGCTAAGCAATTTAATATTAAAGACTTTGGCGCTAAAGAAAATGGACAATATGATTGTACGCAAGCAATTAAAGGCGCCATTGAAGCCTGCCACGCACAAGGAGGTGGTCAGGTCTACATTCCAAATGGTACCTACTTGACCGGTGCCATTCATTTACTTTCTAACGTAAATTTACATTTGGCTGATAAGGCAATATTAAGTTTCAGCACTGATCCTAATCATTACTTACCCGAGGTATTTACTCGCTGGGAAGGCTTAGAAATGATGGGGTACTCACCACTGATCTATGCTTATGAGCAAGAAAATATTGCCATCACAGGTAAAGGAACACTCCAAGGAAATGGCGATAACCAAACGTGGTGGCCTTGGAAGGGACCACACAAGGAAGGCCATTGGGATTTAATTAAAGATAGTCAAGGTAAAGTATTGCACCAGCGTGAAGCACGGGATCAGTTGATGGTTGATGCCGAAGCTGGTGTGCCAGTAAGCGAACGTATATACAGTACTGGCGCCTATTTACGCCCTCCCTTTATTCAACCGTATAAATGTAAAAATATTTTAATCCAAGGTGTGACAATTAAAAACTCGCCATTTTGGTTAGTGAATCCGGTTTTATGCCAAAGTGTTACGGTTGATAAGGTTAATTTTTCAAGCCACGGGCCAAACTCTGATGGTTGTGACCCAGAGAGCTGCGATCATGTACATATTAAAAACTGTGTATTTGATACCGGTGATGACTGTATCGCGATTAAATCAGGGCGAAATGCAGACGGAAGACGTGTCGGTGTCCCCTCACAAAACATTGTTATTGAAAACTGCCATATGAAAGAAGGCCACGGTGGAGTGGTTATTGGTAGCGAAATATCAGGTGGTGTAAACAATGTCTTTGTGCAAAATTGTACTATGGACAGCCCGCATCTAGAACGCGCTATTCGTATCAAAACTAACTCAGTACGTGGCGGTTTGATCGAGCATATACGCATTCGTAATGTTGACGTTGGCACCGTTAAAAACGCTGTGGTGATCAACTTCTATTATGAAGAAGGCGATGCAGGACAATTCGATCCAACAGTTCGCGATATTCAAATTGAAAACTTACATTGTAAAAATGTGCTCAGTAAAGCGTTTTATCTTAATGGCTTTGAACGCGCACCAATTAACGATATTCATTTTAAAAACTGCCATTTTGACCAAGTAGGCAGTCAGTCAATCGTAGCTCATGTAAATAATATGAGTTTAGATAATGTCACTTTAAACAAACAGCCACTGACAATGGCGCAATTACAGCAATCATGATAGGAACCGATGTATGAACGCGTTTTCAACATTATTAGGCACCCAACCAATACTGCCTATAATACAAGCAAATAGTAGTGAAGAAGGTGTCGCTATTGCGACCGCGATGCATAAGGCGGGTATCCAATTAGTGGAAGTTGTGCTGCGCACGCCAGCGTCACTTGACGCATTAATCGCGATTAAAAAAGCACTGCCCGATTTATGTGTAGGTGCAGGCACCATTACCGATCAAGCGTTACTTGCAAAAAGCCTTGCCGCAGGCAGTGATTTTATTGTTACGCCTGCTATATCGCCACGGTTACTCGATGCCCTTAGCCAATCGTCGGTCCCTGTTGTGCCGGGTGTTTCAAACACCGCAGATATTTTACTTGCTAAAGAATATGGCTTTACTGAGCAAAAATTGTTTCCTGCTTCTTTGTGTGGTGGCGAACAGTTTTTAAAAGCAGTCAGCAGCGTATTTGCTGATATTCGCTTTTGCCCTACAGGCGGCATTAATGAGCAAAACTTTAAAGACTATTTAGCACTTAGCAATGTGATGGCCGTAGGCGGTACATGGATTGCACAACCACAATGGGTGCAAAGTAAAGACTATGAAAAAATCACTCAAGCCTGCCTTCAGGTACTAAACAACAACTAATTAACATATTGACTGCCATACGTTGACAGTGTAATTTACTCTTACATGCCACCGGTGGCAAAATACAAGCAGAACAGTTAAGGAATCTTCAATGCCGAGCAATATCGAACCTTTAGAGTTGCACCCAGATCGTTTATTTTCAAGCGTTCCTAGCGTCGTTGCTATCGCTAGAAAGTTATATGAATCAATTAAAGACTTACCGATTGTTAGCCCACACGGTCACACTGATCCACGTTGGTTTAATGAAAATGAAAACTTCGGCAATGCAACCGAGCTGTTTATAAAACCCGATCACTATGTGTTTAGAATGCTCTACAGTCAAGGTATCCCAATGACTGATTTAGGTGTGCCAGAACATGGCCTTCAAGGCGATATGGCTCGCTCTAAAGCAGCTGAACCTGAAAAAGTATGGCAAATTTTTGCTGATAACTATCATCTATACGCAGGCACACCTAGCGGCTATTGGCTTGATGCCGTATTCAGCGATGTATTTGGTTTTACTGAAAAACTTTGCTCGGAAAATGGTCAGCACTATTATCAAAAAATTACAGCTGCGTTAGCAACACCTGAGTTCAAGCCTCATGCACTGATGGACCGCTTTAACATTGAACTGATTGCCACAACCGAAGGTGCTCTTGATCAACTCCCGCACCACCGTGCAATTGCAGGCTCTGCAATGGCAAAACGTGTGATCACCACCTTTAGACCGGATGATGTGGTTGATGCAAGCCGCGAAGATTTTATCGACAACGTAATTAAACTTGGTGAGATAACCGACCAAGATACATCAACTTGGCAAGGTTATTTAGCAGCAATTCAAATACGTCGTGATTACTTCCGTATTGAAGGCCGTGCAACAGCAACCGATCATGGCCACCCTACTGCATTAACTGCTGACTTATCTACAGCTGAGTGTGAAGCATTATTTGAAAAATGCCGAACAGGCCATTCATCTGAGCAAGAACAAGAGTTATTCCGAGGTCAAATGCTTACTGAACTTGCAGGTATGAGCATTAAAGACGGCTTAGTGATGCAAATTCACCCTGGTGCACATCGTAATCATAACCAAGCGGTATTTGATCAATTTGGCCGTGATAAAGGCTGTGATATTCCAAGCCAAACTGAATACGTTAATGCGTTAAAACCACTATTGAGTAAATACGGGAATCACCCGGATCTTAAAATCATCTTATTTACGTTAGATGAAACTACCTATAGTCGTGAACTTGCGCCACTAGCAGGCCACTACCCTAGCCTAAAATTAGGCCCAGCATGGTGGTTCCATGACAGCCCGGCAGGTATGCTACGTTTTAGACAGCAAACAACTGAAACAGCAGGTTTTTACAATACAGTTGGCTTTAATGACGATACCCGTGCATTTTTATCTATCCCCGCTCGCCATGATGTTGCACGCCGCGTTGACTGCCGATACTTAGCTGAATTAGTAGCTAATCATCAAATTAGTGAAATCGCTGCGCAGACACTGGCTTATCAACTAACCTATGGGCTAGTGAAAAAAGCATATAATCTCGATAAATAACAATAATAGAGCCACTTAATTTAAGTGGCTCAACCATTGAGGACACACCATGACTTTAAAAACATCACTGTTATCAAAGCGCATTATGATGGGAACAGCTCTAGGCTCTAGCCTTTTACTGGCTGCCTGCCAAGAACAAGCTGACCTTAAAAAACCATTGCAAGCAAGTGAGACTAACTCTCTCAGTAGCGCACTAATTGCTAAAGTAGACATTGTTAATCCATCTTCGTTTAAACGCCCTGACGAGCCTATCTATCTTAGCTATTACGATTTAGGTCTTAGCCAAACTGCTGCTTTAACTGTAAAAACAGCGCAGCAAGTATTACCAAGCCAAGCAGTAGATATTGATTCAGACGGTGAACTTGATGGTGTGTATTTTATTGTCGATTTAAATGATAAACCGATTGAAGTCACCATTACACAGCAAAGTAGCCCATCAATCACAGCACAAACAAAACGTGTTCAAGCTGATCTTGCCCATAAACAAGGTGGTCAATGGCAGCCTCATTCTCGTCCGCCAAAACACCAAGTTGGCACAGGTAAAAAAGAGTATGTAGGCGGTGAATTTAAAAATGTTGATGAGTTAACACCACCAGATTATTACACCGATCATTCAAATTGGATCCGTTACGAAGGCCCAGGTATTGAGTCGGATAAAGTCGGTTACCGTTTTTATCTAGATTGGCGTAATGGTTTTGATATTTTCGGCAAATTAACAACACAACCTGTGCTACATACTGTCGGCCTTGATGGTTATTCTTCGTATCATGACAAACAAGACTGGGGCATGGATATCCTTAAAGTGGGTAAGTCTTTAGGTGCTGGCGGATTTGGTTTGATGGGTAGTAATGATGAGCTGGAACATGTATCTGATGTTAGCAAACGTACAGCACGGATTATTGAAAATGGCTATTTACGCGCCAGTATACAAATTGAGTATCAAGGCTGGCAAAATAGCTATCAACAGCAAGATTTAATAGCCAATATTAGTATGCACGGCGGCTCACGTTTGGCACATGTAGAACTGAACACTGATAAAGATTTGCCTAATTTAGTGGCCGGTGTGGTCAAACACCCAGATACTGAGTTTATTCAAGGTGATCTGGATGCAATGAGTAATTATGGCTATAGCTATATTGCCAGTTGGGGCAATCAGAGTTTAGATAAATCAGCTTTAGGTATGGCGGTATTTTTTAAAAAAGGTGATGTTATTGATGTACGCCAAGACAAAAATAACTACCTTGCAGTGCTTAAACCTAAAGGGCAAAATACACTGCATGCTGATTACTATTTTGCCTCTGTTTGGCAACCTGAAAGTGGTATCAACGATAAAGAAAGCTTTATTGAGTACCTTGATCAACAAGCTGAAAGATTGACAATTAAACCACGCATTACTTTGCATACCACAGTTACAGCAAAAAAAACGACGCAACCGCTTAATGATAAAATAGCCCTTGAATGGGCCCGCGCCCTTGCCGATTCAGAGCTGAAAAGAAAAGCACTAGGCTATCATGCCAATGGCTGGGATGTTAACCGTAAGCGCAGCCCAAAGTTTGAATACGACATTATCGGTTTACAACCTTATGCTTATTATCAATTAGGGCTGGCAACTGATGAACAAGCTTATAAGGATGTGATTGCGCATGTTACTGGCAGCTTTATTGATCAGCAAGGGAAAATCAGCGCCTATAAACAAAGCAATTTCAATATTGATAATATTCCACCCGGTCGCAACCTTATTCAGCTATACCAAGATACCCAGCAGCAACAATACTTATCCGCTGCAAAAGCTTTGCGAGCACAATTACAGTTACAGCCACGTACATCACAAGGCGCATTTTGGCACAAAAACAAATATCAACATCAAGTGTGGCTAGATGGCGTTTACATGGGTATGCCTTTTTTAGCCCAGTACGGTAGCTTATTTGAAACGGGCCACCAGCAACAAGAAACCTTTTCAGAGGTTGTAAACGAATTTAAGCTCACTCGCGAAGCACTACGCGATCCAAAGACAGGGTTGTACTATCACGGTTGGGATGAATCTAAACAGCAAGCATGGGCGAATAAACAAACCGGTGTTTCCGCAGAGTTTTGGGGCCGTGGTATGGGTTGGCTCGCTATGGCAGTGGTTGATGTACTCGATTACATCCCAGCAAAAAACACAGAGCAACGCGATACCTTACTCGCCATGGTAAAAGAGTTGGCCACTGATATAGCCAAAGTTCAAGATACTGATACCGGCACATGGTGGCAAGTTTTAGACAAACCAACGGCTTTAGGTAACTACCAAGAGTCAACTGCAACAGCAATGTTCGCTTACTTTTATGCAAAAGCACTTAATAATGGCTATATCGATGCTGATTATCAAGGCACCGCGCTTGCAGCGTATCAAGGTTTACTTAACCAATTTACATTAGTCCATAGTGATGGCACGGTGAGTATGACCAACCAATGCTATGTTGCAGGCCTTGGCTTTGGCCGTGATGGTAGTTATCACTATTATATGAGTGAGCCGGTCAGCAATAATGATCCTAAAGGAAATGGTCCCTTCATTCTAGCAAGCCTTGAAGTAGCTAAGCTTCTAGCTGGTAACAACTAACCAGTCATAGATTAGTCAGCCGGTAAGCAAAGTTCATCGCATTTTTGCTTACCGGCTAACTCTCACTTCCCTTCAACAACATCAGCACACTAAGCTCATAAGGATTTATGATGCGTATAATTAAAACCAATAAAGACAGCGCAAATAAAAATATTATTTCATTTTTTATCTGCTGCTTATTCTGCTCAATAATGAATGTGTCTGCGCAAAATAATAACAACTCACTGAGCTATGCCCTGCAAATGGCTAACTCTGAGATGACTCGTAATCCACAGGCGTACACCATTGATTGGCGCACTGAACCGCGCTGGGACTACACCCATGGCTTAGTGTTACTGTCATTTGCCAAGCTCTATCAGCATCAACCAGAGCAACGCTATTTCAATTACATTAAAGAATATGTAGACGCGTTAGTAATGGAAGATGGCAGTATTAAAACCTACGTAATGAGTAAATATAATCTCGACATGCTCAATGCCGGCAAGTTACTGTTTTTTATGTTTGATGAAACAAAAGACCGTAAATATCGCCTTGCCCTCGATACGCTATATGCACAGTTCAAATTACAACCTCGCACAATTGATGGTGGCTTTTGGCATAAAAAACGCTATACCTCGCAAATGTGGCTTGATGGTTTATATATGGCAGCGCCCTTTTATGCCGAATATATCCGCCGCTTTGGGACAGCAGATCAGTATGATGATGTTATAAAGCAGTTTCAATTAATTGAAAAACATACTTATCGCAGTGACACCGCTTTACCTTTACATGGCTGGGATGAGTCTAAACAACAGCGTTGGGCAGATAAAAAAACCGGACAATCACCTAATCATTGGTCGCGCTCTATCGGTTGGTACGCCATGGCAATGGTTGATGTATTAGATCAACTACCGAATGATTACCCTAAAAAAGTGTGGCTATTACAGCGCTTTAATACATTGATTGATAACATGTTAAAACTACGTTCTGACTCCGGTGTATGGTATCAAGTTACAGATAAAGGTGAATTACACGGCAATTATTTAGAGTCATCAGGCAGTGCTATGCTCAGCTATGCGATTGCAAGAGGTGTTAATCAAGGTTACTTGTCTGATAGCTACCAAGCGATTGCAAAAAACACCTTTAATGCTGTAGTTAGCAACTTTATTAAACCACAAGCAGATAACACCTTATCAATCCAACAAGTATGTGAAGTAGCAGGACTTGGCGGAAAACCCTATCGAGATGGCAGCTTTGCTTATTACATTAGTGAAAATGTACGTGCGAACGATCCTAAAGCAGTCGGGCCTTTTATTCTTGCTAGTTTAGAAATGGAGAAATAACCGATGCTAAGCAACCAATACTATTTCTATTTAGCACTGTTGGTTGTTTGCTTAAGTGGCAGCCAATGTTATGCAAAAGAGTCGCAATTACTATCGCCAACACACACTCAAAGTCCGTGGCAAGCAGATCTAGGTAATGTCGAATATAAAAACCCAATCTTGCATGCCGATTATTCCGACCCAGATGTGGTTGCTGTTAATGGCGATTATTACATGACAGCATCTAGCTTCAACTCTGCACCTGGCTTGCCTATTTTACACTCTACCGATTTAGTCAACTGGCAGTTAATTAATTATGCGCTGCCAATACAGTTGCAACAAGCCCACTTTGCAAAAGTACAACATGGCAACGGCGTATGGGCGCCCACAATCCGTTTTCATGATAATAAATTTTGGATTTTTTACCCTGATCCTGATTTTGGTATTTATGTAACCACAACAGATAATCCTGCTAGAACTTGGTCAACCCCACAGCTTATTTTAGCGGGTAAAGGATTGATCGATCCGGCACCTCTATGGGACGACAATGGTAAAACCTACTTAATACATGCATGGGCAAAAAGTCGTGCTGGCTTTAATAATGTACTCACACTACGTGAAATGAAAGATGACGCGAGTAGGGTCAGTGATAAATTTACACACATTGTCGATGGTAAAAATCACCCTGGATATCGCACCATTGAAGGTCCTAAATTTTATAAACGTAACGGTTACTACTATATTTTTGCGCCTACTGGTGGCGTAGATTTAGGCTGGCAATCGGTATTTAGATCAAAAGATATTACTGGTCCCTATGAAGCCAAAATTGTCATGGCACAAGGCAACTCAGTCATCAACGGTCCTCATCAAGGTGCGTGGGTTCACACCCAATTTGATGAGGACTGGTTTATTCACTTTCAAAGCAAACAAGCGTATGGCCGTATCACTCATTTACAACCGATGCACTGGGACAATGATTGGCCAATCATTGGCATAGATAAAAATGGTAATGGAACTGGGCAACCGGTTTTACAGCACCCTAAGCCTCGAAGCAAAATTAGCCCACAGCCCACCAGCATAGTGAACAATGATGAATTCAACAGCCCTGAGCTAAGCTTATTATGGCAATGGAATGCAAATCCAAGTAACAGCTGGTATTCATTGACAGACAACCCCGGCTTTTTACGCTTATACTCGCAGCCAATTACAGCCCAAAATAATACTAATTTATGGTCGACGCCTTCTTTGTTACTGCAAAAGATCCCTGCAGAACAGTTTGCTTTTACAACCACATTGCAGGTCAACAAAACAGACTCAGCTAGTTCCTCAGGACTAATTTTATTTGGTGAAGACTATGCATGGCTGGGTATCAAAACATCTTCTACTGGCGAACAACAGCTAGTTTATGTGCACTGTTTTAATGCGAGAAAAGGCTGTAAAGAAAGTATCGTAGGGCAACAACCATTAACACAACCCTATCTTGAACTAAAAGTCGTTCTACAACCAGGCGCCACAGCCATTTTTAGTTATAGAACCGCTGCAAGTGCTGAGTTTCAAATTATTGGTGAACACTTCCAAGCTAAAAAAGGCCGCTGGGTAGGTGCTAAGTTAGGCTTATTTAGCCTGTCGCACACGCCTGGCGCTAGCAGCTATGCCGATTTTGACTATGCCCGTTACGACACTTTGGATTAAATGAATATGTTTAAACATCAAAAGTTGAACTTTATTGCCGTATTATTGCTATTTGTTGAGCCATGCATAGCAGCTGATTACACCGTTAAAAATACTTATAAAAAACTAATCAAACACTATCCACACATGCAGGTGCCCGCAACGACACTTGCTGACTCTGTCATCGCTCATAAAGCACTGGTTTACAAGCAAACTAAAACCAGTGCACAGACTTTAGATATTTATCAGCAAAAGCAGCAAACGCAAACAGCGCCTTTGATCATTTTGATCCACGGGGGTGGCTGGCAATCAGGCACCCCCGCATTAATGACAGCACTTGCAATTGCGCTGGTAGAACGTGGTTATATTGTTGCTGCGCCCAGTTACCGCCTCAGCGAGGAAGCGCCTTATCCTGCAGCAATTGAGGATTTAGTTGATGCGTTTTATTGGCTTAAAAATAATGCTACTCAGTATAATATAGACAGCACTAAGATTGCTTTATCTGGCGGCTCTGCAGGTGGCCAATTAGCCGCGCTGTTAGCCTACTGCGGCGGAATTGTTGATAGCAGCGACACTAACTCCAAGCGATTTAATGTTCAAGCGCTGATCAATATAGATGGCTTAAGTGACTTCACGTCCCCTGAAGCACTGCCCTTTGAAAACAACCCAACCAAAACCGTCACGTCAGCCAGCAAGTGGTTGGGAGGTAGGTATGAAACTATCCCACAGCGTTGGCGCGACGCATCGCCTATTTTCTATATTGATAAAAACGCGCCTGCGACACTTTTCATTAATAGCTCAGTGCCACGCTTTCGTGCAGGTCGAGACAGCGCAATACAAAAGTTACAAGCGTTGCATATACCCAGTGATGTTTACCAGTTCGATGATGCGCCGCATTCATTTTGGTTATTCCAGCCGTGGTTAACGCCTACGACCAGTGTTATTGATGACTTTTTAACAGCACAATTTGCTAAAACTCGTTGATCATTATTGTTGTTAAAATTAAAGCCTTGATGAGTTAATGGTTATTTTAAGTCATCAAGGCGTTCTTTGTTAGTCGCTAAGCGAATTTAAGTACTGCTGCAAAACCTGCGCTGCAGTTGCATTTTTTAATTGAGGCTGATGCTGTTTGAACCAATCATCCGCAACACCATCTTCATTAACATCAACGATTACGGGAGCACCTGTAAATTCCTGTTTATATGCATCCCAATTACCAATAAGCTCAAACTCATGATCAATCAAACCATTTTTCTTTATCGCGACACTATCAGTGAGCTGTTGATAAACAAGCGTATCAATACTGTCATGGAAATAGCCATGTGCATTACGACTTGCACCTATATGTTGCCCTTTAATGGCATCAGTAAATGCCTGCTCAGCACTAACATAAACCATCGTTGTTTGCATAGGTGATGTAATGATTGCTTTATCACTTAACCTCTGACTATTTTCATCACTAATAGTGCGTTTTGCTTTAACCGCTTTGCGATAATTTACACCTAAATAATTATGCTCAGTCAGTTGTGGGTTATTCTCAAGTACATTACCCATAATATATGCCTGATTTTCTTTGATCTCTGGGGAATACCAAATATCAGCAAACTGCATGATCTTACTTGCTTTACCCGGCTTATAGTAATTATTAATCAAGTTAAAGCGACCATTTTCTGATCCATAAACATTATTATGTCCCCAGTTAAAAATAATATTATTGATAAGCTCAACAAACTCTTCATTTTGTGAATACGGTGATTTTAGCCTATGACCATTAAGCCTAGGAGTTCTACTGGCATGATTGGCAATTATATTATTAATAAAGCTCGCATTTGCCCCGCCCCAAATGCCACCATAGCCATGATCGCCTTTAGGGTGAATTGAATGGCTTAAACTATGTGAAATAATGGAATTTTGTAATGTAAAGTTACGGTTATTATAGAAACTCGCAGTTTCATCCACTGACCAACTCAATGAACAATGATCAATAATGACATTCTCACTGTTACGCACCGTTAATGAATCATCAGCATAGCCAAATGTACCTAAGCGAAAGCGCATATAGCGGATAATCACATTATCTGCGGATGAGACCGTCACAGGAGCACCAACAATGGCAATCCCACCTGGCGAACTTTGCCCCGCGATGGTGATATTACCATGTGATATTTTAAGTTCCCCTGCCAATTTGATCACACCTGATACCGCAAATACGACAGTGCGAGGATGTTTTTGCACAATTGCATAGCGAAGGCTGCCTGGTTGGGGCTTATCTAAATTATCTTCCAATGTAGTCACTCTATAAAGCGTGCCATTAACTCCCCCTGTTGCGTATTTACCAAATCCTTTTGCCGTTGGAAAAGCCAATGTTGTATTGACTTGTGCAGCGTATAAATTAGTCGAAACAAAAACCGTCAACACAGTAATGATGCTTAGTATTACGATATTGAGATAGTTTAAATTATTATTCTTCAGAACTTGCATAATGTTCCTTGGCTATTTCGTTTTTAATGCTGGTTAAAATAAAAAATTGTCAATATGTAAATTGACAGTTTCATTAATACAGTGTTAACTTCATGTTATTCCATTTTGCCACCGGTGGCAAGCTGGGATTTGAATCAACGGGAATCGCATATCTCGCACACACAATTATAAGCCTGAAAAAGGAACAAAGATGAAGAGCATGAGATTAAGCACGATCGCAGCAGCATTAATGGTAGCTATGCCACTTTATGCGCAAACAACTGATCCTGCACAGCCAAAGGTAGAGAATGACAAACCAACAACAAGCGCCGAGAAAACAGCAGCTAAAAAAACCGTAGAAGCTGAAGATGATATTGAAATCATTGCTGTAACAGGCGTTTATCAAGCAGATTTAAAAGCACGTTCCATGGAGCGCGATGCTAAAGCGTTTAGCTCAGTGATTGCCACGGATGACATGGGAAACTTTGTTGATCAAAATGTCGCAGAGTCATTACGCCGTATTCCTGGTGTCACTTTAGAGCGCAGTGAAGGTGAAGGAAAATACATTGCAGTACGGGGGTTAGGTCCTAAATTCGTATCGGTGAGCATGAATGGTGCAGAACTATCTGGTGCGGGTGATGAACGTAAAATTGGCCTTGATGGTATCACTAGTGATTCATTAGGAGCCATTGAAGTATTTAAAACCCTTACCCCTGATATGAATCTAAATTCGATAGGTGGCGCAGTAAACGTCAAAGCTATCTCAGCATATGACCGTGGCAAAAACACCCTAAAAATGAAGCTGCAAGATTCATACAGTGAACTCAGAGAAGAACACTCGCCAAAGTTTAGCCTTGATGGCACACAGCTATTCTTAGACGAAAAAATAGGCGTTGGTTTTGCACTTTCTTATGAAGATAGGAAAACTCAAGTAGATGAGGTACGCCATCATAGCACTCGAGAATTAAACTTTTTACAAGGTGGCATTGGCCTCAGTGAAGAGCAATTAGGTGTTGCACCAGAAATATTGATCCCCGCGCAACTCGAAAACCGCCGTGAAATTGCTGATCGAACACGTACCACCGCAACTTTAAATGTTGAGTTTAAGCCAACCGCAGACAGTTTTTATTACATACGAGGTAACTACTCTAATTACACTGATGATGACGTTGCACAAAGAGAGTTTTATAACTTTTATAATGGCGACCAAGCCGATGAAATTATTTATGTAAATGCTGATACAAAAGAGTTTGCCCTGTCTGATATCGATATTTATAACCAATTTTTCATTCAGGAAGGTGAAACGACTACAACCAATTACAGTATCGGTGGTGAAAACTATATTACCGACACTTTACGCGTAGATTATGAATATGCGTATTCAAAAACAGATGATAAATCAGTGGGGGATCGCCGAGTTCAGTTTCGTGAGCGTGAGAATATCGTTTACGGTCAAGCAACTAAAAACAATATTGTTGCACAGGTGCTAACTCCTGAAGAAGCTGCTGCCTTAGGTGGTTTTGCGTTAGATCCAGATAATGATGTTTTTGCCGGTGAAGCCGATGGTGATATCAGCGATTTATCAAATATGGAATACGACAACTTATTTATGGAAGACAGTGTCCGCACTGATGAAGTCACCAGTATCAAGTTAAACTTACAAAAAGACTTTGATTTTGAGTACCTTAATTTCATTAAAATTGGTGGCACTTATAACGAACGCGAACACTTCCGTGATAAAGATCGCTGGAGCTATGCAATAAACCCTCTCGATTGTGGAACGGATGAAACCTGCATTACAGTCGCCAACTCAAATGTTACTGATTATAACTTTGCGGTTCCTGAGGGTGGCTTATTTACCTATCCTTTTGTTAGCAACGAAGACCTTGAGTACATAGTTGACTCAACTAAAATTACGCGCGACAGTGCCACCGGTGGCGAGGTGTCAATTGACAGCACCAAAGAAGACTATACCTTATACGAAGATACCTACGCAGCTTATATTATGACTGAGCTGCAGCTATCAGAGCAGGTCAGTGTTATTACCGGTGTACGCTATGCACATACCGAATTTTCATCAACCGGTTATATGTCATTATCAAATGATGATTGGAATTTTGGCGGTGATCACACCTTAGATATTTCGGTACCTTTACCTGAGGCATCCATTACCTACAGTGAATTTTTCCCAAGTATTCATATACGCTACGAACCAAATCCTGAAATGTTGGTTCGTACATCACTGTGGACTAGTTATACCCGCCCTTCGTTTAAGCAAGCGCGTGGTTATGCGCGTTTTGATAGTGATATTAGTTTATGTGATCCAACGACTAATGAATGCTACAACTCACCAGATGGACAAAGCGCAATTGATTTACAAGGCTATATTTTAGGGCCAGACAATGCGTTACAAGTAGGTAACCCAAATTTGGTGGCAATGACTTCGGATAACTTTGACGCTTCGTTTGGCTGGTATCCATCAAAAGAGTTATTTATGGAAGCTGCAGTATTTTACAAAAATATTGATAACTTCATCGTCGATGTCACCGGTATTCAAATGAGCATAGATGAGCTCCCGCTTACTTTACCTGTAAACCAAGTATCTGATTTTGCAATTCCTCAAGATCTTGCTCTAAATCAGGTTGATATCACCCTCAATGGTGATAAAGCCACAGTCTACGGGATTGAGCTTAGTTACAATCAGTTCTTCGAAAATGGCTTATTTTGGCAAAGTAATATGACCTTTGTAAAAAGTGAAGCCGAACTCGACGCCACTATTCGTCAAGACAAAATGCAGCTACCAGGCCAAGCAGATATCACCGGTAACATTGCTGTTGGTTGGGAAGATGAGACTTTCTCGTTACGCCTAATTAGTAATTACCGCTCAGATATCCTTGAAGAGGTTGGCTCTTGTCCAGTATCAGCTTCTGTATCAGACCCACATACCTGTAAGTCATGGGCTGATATATACCAAGACGATATCTTAACCTTTGATATGAAAGTGAAATATGATTTTACGAAAAGCCTCAGCGTGTATTTTGACGCGATTAACTTAACCGATGAAGCAGATCTACGTTATTTCAAAGGTAATGATTTATCCGGTGGTGAAATCCTCTATCAACGTGAAGATTATGGTCGTACGTTCCAGTTAGGTATGAATTATAAATTTTATTAACAGCTACTAATAATGAAAAACGTTAATTTCACACACAATTAACGCGTTAATGACGCGCTTTCATCCTTGGAGGGATGCATGAATAATACAATAAAAATACCATCGTGTTTGCTGATCACCGCGATCTTAGCAGGCTGCGGTGAAGATAGTTCTATCAATGTCAAAGAAGCTCCGTTACCACCAGTGCAAGGGATATTTGTTGACAGCCCTGTTGCTGGTTTAACCTACAACAGCCCATCAATAAGCAATGGTGTAACAAACGCAAATGGACAATTCGATTACTTTAGAGGTGAAGCTATCGATTTCTCAATTGGTGCACTTACCTTCCCTACGGTCTCTGCCGCCAATGTATTAACTCCACTTGCTTTATTTTCGACAGATACCGTGTTTCATCCTGCTGTTATTAATAGTTTGCGTTTATTACAGTCACTAGATGTTGATGGTGATCCTAGCAATGGCATCACCATCAGCGAGCAAGCAGCACAAGCAGCCGTTATGACTTTAGCCGAAGGACAAACGATTACGGACTATTTTAGTAGCGATGAGTTTGAGGCAAACGTTAATGCGTGGCTCGCTGATGCAGGCTCAGCTAATAATACCTTAATTCCAGCTGATCAAGCGATTGTGCACTTTGTTGATTTTATTTTTAAGCAATACAACAGCACCCAACCTTTAGCATTTAATACTGCCGATTTTAGCGGAACATTGTATAACCCATTAGTACAAGGCAGTGAGGCAAGTATTGCACAGTTGATATTAACACCCGTTGATGAAGCAAACCTTAGTGGCACATTCAGCCAAGTAGTGGATGGTAGCGAAACAGTAACAGGCAATTATTCGTTTTT
Source organism: Pseudoalteromonas sp. Z9A6 (assembly GCF_011378805.1). Taxonomy (NCBI): domain Bacteria; kingdom Pseudomonadati; phylum Pseudomonadota; class Gammaproteobacteria; order Alteromonadales; family Pseudoalteromonadaceae; genus Pseudoalteromonas; species Pseudoalteromonas sp. Z9A6. The sequence continues at coordinate 150,568 of NZ_WTKZ01000002.1, read as the reverse complement.
ATTTGGTAATCGCGTACTTGCACTGACCTCAGGTGAAGGCGAATCAGCTACCACAGAGTATATAATTTCTCGTTCCCATAATACGGTTAATAATACCTATAGTGTTTGTGCCACCAGCGATCCAAGTGCATTGGCAACACTGGTGCTTACTTGTGATAGTAATGATGATGCTAAAAACAATATTTTAGTGTTCTCCGAACAACAAGCTCAAGAAGAGTTAATCAAACTCAACGATTTAGCTCAGCAAGCTGGTTTAGCCTTAATTGAAAAGTTTGATACTGACACTGAAACATTTTTCTCATCGAGCTATAAAAGCTTATCGGATGAGCAAGGCAGCGGCCCGTTATATTTTAAAAGTGGCGGTAGTGCAAAAATTGACGATGTAGCAGGCCAACTAATTCTTGAAGGCGACCGTATTACCATCGGTAATACCCTGCCCGGCAAAGAATCAACAGCGACTGATAGCTCAGGTGTGGGGATTTATAATTTAAGCGAAGGGTTTACCATTAGCTTTGATGTTGTTTCTCATAATAGTGCTGGTGGATTATCGCTTTATGTTGATAATAATACTGCCAGTCAAAGTAATTCAGTGCATGGTGGCGCTTCAAAGTTTTATGGTAAAGACATAAACGAAACCAACACCCCTGCAGGTCAACAGTTTTCATATATCTACATTCCAGGCGAAGATGTAAATACTGGCCCTGATCTGACTCATGTCGATGCCCGCGGTATTTTAAATCCTGAGATTAAAAATTCATATTTCCAAATACGCACTGATTCAGCGGCAATGATTGTCATTGATAACTTAACCATTGAAACAGTGGCAACCGACGTACCAGATGTTGAACCGCCGGTTGAACCACCGATTGATCCTCCTGTGGAAGGTGAGATCCCAACAGTAGAATTACCAATTACCACTGACTTTACCGCACTTACTGCGGATATTTTCTCTGTTGATCATCAAAAAATTATTGATGCAAACGGCGATGAAATCCCCATGTTTAGCAAAACAGGCGGCTCAGTCACTGTGATTGATACTGGATTAGAACTCAATGGAGGTCGTTTCACATTAGGTAACACCACCCCAGGTATTGAAACAGCAGCAACGGATACCACCACCAGTGGAGCGCTGGATTTGTCTCGTCCTTATCAAGTGGTGATGGATATTGTCAGTATAAGTGACCCTGAAGGTGATAATAAATTCCAAATTTATGTGGATAACAACTCATCAAGCAGTTCTAAATCAATCCATGGTAATGACTCACGTTTTTATAATGAATTGATCAACTCGCTTACTGCTGGTCAAACTTTAACAGTACCCGGAAAGCTTGCGACTAAAAATTCATTTTTACAGTTACGTACCGAAACAGGCGGCACTGTGGTTATCAATAACCTCAGAGTTGAGTATGTTAAAGATCCATCTGTATTTAGCTGCACGGATGCACCTGAACTGTATTTTTGTGATGATTTTGCCAATGGTGATTTAAATAATTGGCAAATTTTAGCCAAGCCAGATAACACTGAAGCCCCAATGGGTGAGTTTGATGTACTTGATATCATGGGTAATAACATGATGCGATACACCGCAGGCGGAGCTGGGGGCGAGCTAATTTTAGCCACTGAAGAAGCTATGGCAAACGTGCCGTCGACAGGTAACTACTTTGTTGAAGCGAAAATTCGCCCACGTCAGAACTCTACCACGGCCAATAAGCAGATCTTTTTGATGGCACGCTATTTAAATGCCGGTAATTGGTACGCCGGTGGCTTAAATGTGCAAAACTCATCAAGCAGTACGCAAGTGGAAGTTGCCGTTAGTAGCGAAGGGTCGATTGCGCGTCCAGTGCAAACAAAATCACCAATCTTACTCGGTGAAAAAGGCGCTACAGAAGACGGCGTTTGGTACACCACTCGATTTGAGATGATTGATGATCAACTTACCGTATACTTAGATGGTGAGAAAATGGGCTCTGCGACTGATACCAGCTATACAGCGCGTGGCTTAATTGGTGTGTTTACGAATAATCGTTCGTTTGAAATTGATGATGTAAAAGTGGGCGACCCTAGCATCAAGCCAATTCAGTTAACCCTTGATTACAAAGAGCCTAATTGGGATACAAGTACCAGTATGGATCCATTGTTGATCAACGTTACAGCGATTAAAAACGACGGTATCACAGCCGATACCTACACGGTCACTTCAAGCAATGAAGCAGTGGTGAGCGTTACAATCGATGCAAATACGATCACCCTTACACCGATTGCTGCAGGCGATGCAACGATCACATTTGTATCGGATTCAGACCCAAGTATTACCCGTACTATTAAAGTCTCTGTTGCAGAAGGCTTTGTTATGCCAACTGCTGACTATGGTGATTTAACAGCTAAAGTAATGCCAGCGATTGCTAGCGATAACCAATTTGTTGATACCCAATTATCGCTTACTTTTGATAACGCCCCTACCTTTGGTAGTTTAGGTGAAGTTCGTATTTATAAGCAAAACGACAACACGCTTGTTGATACCCTCAAAGTGGGTAAAAATGTCGATGTGATAGGCTACACCGGCCAGGATAAAGTCCGCTCTGTGTACTACTACCCGCTCACAATTGAAGGCAATACCTTAACCATTAAACCGCATAATAATGTGCTTGAATATGGCCATACTTATCGTGTTGTCATTGGTGATGATGTGGTATTAGGCGCACAACTCAACGGTACTGATTTTATTGGCCTCGGTGATAATAGCCAATGGACGTTCACCACTAAAGTGACAACGCCGGCAAGCAATCAACTATTGGTTGATGATGACGGTGTAGCTGACTTTAGAACCGTGCAAGGTGCACTTAACTTTGCAATGGCAAATCTTGCTAAAGATGAGCAAACCACCATTTCAGTCAAAGATGGTGTATATAATGAACTGCTATTCTTACGTAATAAAAATAACGTAACTATACAAGGGCAAAGCCAAGACAATACTATTATTCAGTACGAAAACTTCGAAACACTCAATGGTGGCTCAGGTGGCAGTGCGCCTGTAGGTTCTGGCACACCGGGTGGCGGTCGTGGTGTATTCTTAGTTGAAGGTGCGGATATGTTAGTGATCAACAACCTAACATTGAAAAACACGCATTTGCGTAACAAGGTTGATTCAAACCAAGCTGAAACAATTTACTTTAATAGTAATGGTCGTTTAGTGGCTAATAATGCCAGCTTTATTAGCGAACAAGATACCCTATTACTGAAAGGTTATAGCTGGTTCTACAACAGCTTAGTTGCTGGTAATGTTGACTTTATTTGGGGCTACCCAGTTACCGCATTATTTGAAAGCAGTGAAATACGCACTATAGGTGACTCTAAAGACAATGACCCAACGAAAGACACCTCTGGAGGCTATGTATTACAAGCACGCGTACCTGTGCAAACAGATCCTGGCTTTATCTTTTTAAACAGTAGTTTTACTCATGGCCCAGGACCAATTGGCAATGATGTGTTAGATAATTCAACCTATATTGCACGCAGTGGTGGCAGTGACACATATTTCGATAACATAACGCTTATCAATAATAAGTTTGATACCCACATTGCAACCTCAGGTTGGGCTGTGCAAGGTGTTAACAGTCAACCTGCACCAAATCCAGAAATTGCAACGGCTACCAGTGGCTGGCGCGAGTATGGCAGCATGGATTTAGCAGGTAATGCCCTTGATTTAAGTGCCCGTGTTGGCGGTTACATTATGCAAGACAGCGACGTGGTTAACTTACTTGAGCGTAATGCTATTTTTGCAAGCTTTAATGATGGCCAAGGTTGGACACCTGAACCTCTAGCAATCCCAATCTTGCCAGATGAGCCAATTGCAATTACACCGGTGAATAATAGTCTGGGTTTTGCTGGTTATAATTTTAACCTAACCGGTGGCGAAGGTGGAACAGTCGTGACCGTTGATAATGGCACAGCGCTTAAATCGGCTTTAGCACAAGCAAAATCATCAGGTGTTCCAGTGACTATTTATGTCGACGGTGTCATTACTGATGCAAACAGTGGCGGCGATAATTCTTCTATCGAAATTAAAGATATGGATAATATCTCAATCATTGGTGTGGCAGATCGTGGTGAGCTAAGTGGTATCGGCATTGCTATTCGTCGTGCTAATAACATCATTATCCAAAACTTAAAAATCCATGAAGTACTTACCGGCGGTAAAGATGGTATTTCGATTGAAGGTGATGAAAATAAACCTACCGCGAATATCTGGATTGATCATAACGAACTCTATTCATCGTTAAATGTTGATCAAGATTATTATGATGGTTTAATCGATTCTAAATCGGGTGCTGAAAACATTACCATTTCATATAACTATATTCACGATAGCTGGAAAACGTCACTCCATGGTCACAGTGATGATGACTCGAGCAGCAACAAGAATCGTCATATTACCTTTCACCATAACCGCTTTGAAAACATCATATCGCGTGTTCCGTTGTTTAGATTTGGTCTAGGCCATATATTCAACAACTATTATAACAATATCACCTCTAGCGCGATTAACTCACGAATGGGCGCAGAGCTACATATTGAGAATAACTACTTTGAGCATACTAAAAATCCTGTGGTCTCTTTTTACTCAAAAGTAATTGGTTATTGGAATACCTCTGGTAACTACCTAGGTGAAGGCGTTACTTGGGGTGATGTGGCTGACGGCGATGTGGCAGCAGAGGTTACTGCTACAGGTATGACACCCACCAGCTCATACCAAGCACCTTACGAGTATAAGTTAACTCCAGTAATGGACGTTAAAGCGCATGTTATTGCCCATGCCGGTATTGGTAAAATAGATCAAAGCGATTTAGACATCCCTGACATTGCAGCGCCAAGTGAGCCACCTGTGCAACAGCCGCTTGGTTTACCATTTACTGAAAATTTTGCCGCAGCAAATGCTGACGAATTTTTTAGTAATAGCTACCGCGACCTATCAGGTTTAGCGGGTACGGGGACCCCGCTGTTTCATCGTGTAACAGGCACAATCGATGTATCCGCTGGGCAACTAACCATGACAGGTGCACGTATTAGCATTGCCAATACCACCCCTGCGGTGAATACCACCTCAGCGGATGCAAGCACAACGGGTCTACTTGATTTAAGTAACAACTATCAAGTGAGCTTTAAAGTCGCGGCTGTAGCAGGTAACACCGCAAAAAGCTTCCAAATATATGTAGATAACAATACCTCAGGTAGCGCTAATTCGATCCATGGCGGCTCTTCAAAGTTTTATTCAGTAAAACTTGAAGAGCTCGTCCCTGGTCAAACGTACACCGTCGATGGGTTGGTAGCCACAGCAACCTCATTCATCACTCTCAGAACGGAAAGTGAAGCAACTATCACATTGGATGAGATAACCATTCAGTAGTTGTAATGAGAGCAGCCAAGCGCTGCTTTAAGACAATTTGATAGTTACCAATACCCTTGCCCCGCACAGCAAGGGTATTTTTTATCCATATCATTCCTTTCTCTTTGCGCAACAAAATCTTCAAGTTAATAATTCACAAAGAGATTAACAGGCGCTGCGGTTAAAGAGCGAGGGCATGAAGTTAACGTTATTAAATTGAGTTAGTAATTTTTCAAGTACGACTGCATAGATGCAGGAGGTAGAGCAATGCAGGAGTAATTGCCAAGAACACCCTATCAAAATTTCTGCCTTGTTATCACTGTATTTATCTGTCGCTATAAATGGTCAGTAACTTAATACAATTGATATCAGCCGGGGCTTACAGCACTTAAAATGTTCCAGGTATTAAAAACGAGCGCTATGCATTTTACGCTTTAAGCAGCATATCGGCCGTTTGGTTTAACAGCGATATTTCATGCTATTTTATCAAAGGTGCTCCTCAAATTTAATTAACTCATTAATTAAATCAAAAAAAGTATATTGGATTACGGATAGAAGTAAGCGCCCTACTGTCAGTTAGGCGCTTTATATGTCTGTAACAAAAAGGTTATTATGGGGGGGCAATCGGTACTATTTAGCGCATCTGTTGGTAGATTCACGCTTCACTAAGTAAGGAGTGACTACGTCATCTAATTTAATTTTTTCACTTTGTGTCGATTGGCTTTTATTGATGAGTTTTTGTACCGCTAAACATGCCATATTTTGTACCGGTCTTCGAATAGTCGTTAGCGATGGAATGATCCGTGAAGCCAAAATATTATCATCAAAACCTGCTACTGATAGCTGTTCTGGTACTTTGATATTTAAATTACTGGCAACCCGTAATACCCCAGCCGCCATTTCGTCGTTGTTAGCAACAATGGCCGTTGGTCTTGGTTCAGTGCTTAACAATGTCATAGCGCACTCAATACCACTTTCGTAACTATTTTTGCCTTCAATAATACGATTTCCTGGCAGTTGCACATTACATTGTTGCAGTTCAGCTAAAAATCCAGCTAAGCGTTCGATTGAAGAACGATAAACTTGCGGTCCAGAAATAAAACCAATGTCTTTATGACCAAGTTCAACCAAGTAGCTGGCCATTTCTTTCATTGCTGCGCGTTCGTCTGAGACCACAATATTATCAGCATCATCTAAATCTACCGATGCTAAGCGCACATAAGGACAACCTGCTTCACGAATTGCTGCAGCCAACTCTTTGTTTTCAGATACTGGCGGTAAAATAATCACGCCATCAAGCTTAGAGCGAGAGATAAATGACAGGCAATCGTCGATAAATTCAGCACTTTTAGAGTAACTAGGATGAACAGCCAATTCATAGCCAAGTTCAGAGCAGACGCTTAATGCACCTCGTTGCACCTGATCAATATACAATGCATCGGGGTTATCATAAATTAAACCTAATAAATAAGAACGACTTGATGCCAGCCCCCGTGCTTGTTTGTCAGGAGAAAAACCAACTTCGCTGATAATTTTAAGCACTCGCTCCCGCGTCGCTTCACCCACAGCGGGAGAACGGTTGATCACACGTGAAACTGTGCGCTTTGAAACACCGCACAGCTTAGCTACATCATTAATCGTTACTGACATAAAAGTTCCTATTTAGGATGATTGCAAAGTTTAACACTAACCGTAGATCCATAGAAGTAGTTAGTCAGCTCTTGTTATACATTGACTACTTTGATTTAAAAGAAAAATGGAGCTGTAGAGCTCCATCACAGATTTGTTTGATTAAGTTAACCTAAACGCTGACAAATAAATTATCCTAAGTTCAGGTTAGTTACTCGATTAAACCAAATAAACGCGGTAACGTTTCACTGATTGCCGGTACATATGTGACCAACATCAAGACTAAAAACATCACAGCATACAGCGGCATCATTGGCTTAATTATTTTATGTAACGATGTTTTCGCCACCGCACAACTGACAAACAGCACACTCCCAACTGGCGGAGACACCAAGCCAATTGATAAGTTTAATACAATCATAATACCAAATTGAATCGGCGACATACCAAATTGCTCAGCTACCGGTAAAAAGATCGGTGTAAAAATCAATACCGCAGGTGTCATATCAATAAACGCGCCAACCAAAATTAAAATCAGATTGATCAACAACAAGATTAAAATCGGATTATCACTGAGTGTTAAAAAGAACTCACTGACCAGCTGTGGAATATGTGTGTATGACAATAACCACGACATGCCCGATGACGCGGCAATGATCAGCATTACAATAGCCGTTGTTTCACAAGCTTTTAGTAATATAGCGGGCATTTCAGCTATATTGATTTCTTTGTAGATAAATACCGACAGTACTAAAGCATAAATAACGGCAATAGCGCCTGCTTCAGTTGCGGTAAATACACCGCCAATAATGCCGCCAATAACAATAAAAATAAGCAATAAGCTTGGCAAAGCTGCGAGTATTTTTTTCATCACAATGTTAAATGGCAGTCTTGCTGTTACAGGGTAATTGTTGCGAATAGAGTAAATAGCGCAAACAATCATCAACGCCAGCCCCACTAAAATTCCCGGTAAGTAGCCGGCAATAAATAATGCCGCAATCGACACCCCACCACTGGCGATGGCATAGATAATTAAAATATTACTCGGTGGTATTAACATGCCCGTAGTCGCTGCACTTGCGGTAACCGCTGCAGCAAAACTGGCACTGTAACCATGTTTTTTCATTTCTGGCACCATAAAACTACCAATCGCCGATGTGGCTGCAACGGCAGATCCTGATATTGCACCAAATAACATGCACGACATTACATTTACTAGTGCCAAGCCGCCGGGTAAAAAGCCTATCATCGCCATAGCACATTCAATCAGCCGTTTAGCAATGCCGCCTTGACCCATTATCAATCCAGACAAGATAAAAAATGGGATTGCCAATAATGCGAAACTATCAATGCCACCGGCCATTTGCTGGGCTATGGTCGTGGTGGCAGGCGTAAAATCAATGTGCATTAATAGCGCTGCTAATGTTGATAGCGCAATACACAAAGAAATAGGTACATTAATAAACAATAAAGCAAAAAAGCAAATAATTAAAACGATGGCTGTTAAGTCCATTACGCTTCCTCCGTGAATGTTTGCTGTGCATAATTGATCAGGTTTTCAATGCAATTAATCACAATCAACACCCCGCTTAGCGGTAAAACGACATACACATAACCCATGTTGATCTCAAGCGCCGCTGAGGTTTGCTTTAATTCAAAGCTCAACATCATCAATTGGCTGCCACCATAAACTAAAATACTTAATGCTGTGATCAGCACGCAGATTTCGATTAAAAATGAACACTTATACCTAAGTGACGGGATCATTTTTTGATAAAACAGATCAAGTCCTAAATGTGCTTTAGTGCGATACGCGTAAGATGCGCCCAATACCCCAATCCAAATCAGGATAAAACGCGCTAACTCTTCGGTGTATGAGCTCGGTGCACGTAAAATAAATCGTGAAAATACTTGCCAACAAACAACGGTTACAATTGCTATCATGGCCAAAATCAGTAATCGCTCGATGATGCGATTTAAGTGTGTGTTGAGTTGTCGCATTGTTTGCTCCTACATGCTTTTTATTTTTTTTATGTGAGCTGCAACCGCTGTATCAGCGAACGAAGCATGAAAATCAGCCACTTTATCTTGAAACGCTTGTTTGTTAGGATAAGTCACTTGTACGCCTTCTGCGATCACGGCTTTAAGCGCCTCATCAGATGCGTTTTGCCACAATGAACGTTGGTACTCAACTGAGTCGGCCATTGCTTGGGTTAACCACTGTTGTTGTTCATTGTTAAGTGAGTTCCAAACTTTTAAGCTTGCTAAAATCACATCAGGAACAAACGTATGTTCGTCCAGCGAATAATATTTAGCGATTTCGTAATGACGAGATAAGTAATAGCTTGGCGGATTATTCTCTGCGCCATCAACTACACCTTGTTGCAGTGCGGCATACAATTCGCCCCATGCAATCGGTGCTGCAGCGCCGCCTAACGCTTGTACCGTCGCCACAGCTGTAGGGCTATTTAACACGCGAATTTTTTTTCCTATTAAATCATCCGGGGTATTAATCGCGCCATTGGTGGTATAAAAGCTGCGGCTGCCTGCATCGTAATATCCCAAACCTTTAAGCCTTGCAGTGCTTACTTTATTAAGTAGCTCGGTGCCTAAGTCACTTTTAAGTACACGCCAAAAATGTTCACTATCGCGAAACAAATACGGAATGCCAAACACTTTCATCTCAGGTACAAAGCCTTCCAGCGGGCTTGCCGATACTTTAGTGATTGATAAGCTACCTATTTGCAATAGTTCAATGAGTTCACGTTCAGACCCCAACTGACCACCTGGATAGATAACAATTTCCATTGTGCCATTTGAATAAAATGCCAAACGTTCAGCCATATATTCCATTGCTTGATGCACCACATGGCGCGTGTCTAATGTATGTGCCAAAGTTAATCGCACTGTTTTTTTGTCATCAGTGCAACTAGTTAGTAAAAATAACGACAAAACTAGCATTATCTTTATGAGAAGATTTCTATTCATTATTATTTCTTCTTATCGCTATATGATCATGAAAGAGCTGATTATCTCAGCTCGCCCGGTTGATATTTATCCATATCATCATAATCGAGGTTTTCGCCTGCCATGCCCCAAATAAAACTGTAGTTTTGTGTGCCAGCACCTGAGTGAATTGACCATGGTGGCGATACCACTGCTTGCTCGTTATGTACCCAAATATGGCGAGTTTCAGTCGGCTCGCCCATAAAGTGACACACCGCTTGCTGCTCTGGCACTTCAAAATAAAAATACACTTCGTTGCGACGATCATGCTGATGAGCTGGCATGGTATTCCAGACGCTGCCTGGTTTTAATTCCGTTAGCCCCATTTGTAGTTGGCATGTTTGTACTACGGTATTGATCAGCATCTGATTAATATCGCGCTCATTGGAGGTTTCAAGCGCACCTAAATGCAATACATTGGCATCATTACGTGTCACTAACTTATTTGGATATTTGTGGTGAGCTGGTGCAGAATTAAGATAAAATTTTGCAGGATTGCCACTGTCATGACTAGTAAACAGCACCTCATTGGTATCTTTACCTAAATACAAGGCATCTTTATAGCCAAGCTGAAAATCTTCTCCATCAGCAGTCACCGTGCCGCTGCCGCCAACATTGATCACACCAAGCTCTCTACCCGTTAAAAAGTTTGCTGCTTTTAAGTTGTCTACCGTTTCTAACCTAAGCGGTGCGCTGGTTGGCACCGCACTGCCCACCATAAAACGCTCGTAGTGGGTGTATAACCAATAAATGGTGTTCTCTTGCATGAGTTTGTCGACCAAAAACTCATCTCTTAACTGTTGGGTGTCATAGCCTTTAACTTCATTTGGACCAACGGCATAACGTGACTCTATTTGTGTGTTCATAATATGCTACCTAAAATTAAAAATTATCGTGCTAACCAGCCACCATCAACCGCGAGAATATGGCCATTGACATAGTCACTGGCTGTTGATGATAAAAATATGGCTGAACCAATTAAGTCTTCTGCTTCACCCCAACGCCCCGCAGGGATACGCTTTTCAATTTCACTATTACGGGCGGCATCATCTTGTAATGCTTGGGTGTTGTCGGTTCTAAAATAACCTGGCGCAATAGCATTAACCTGAATATTGTGTTGCGCCCATTCGTTTGCCAGCGCTTTAGTAAGACCCGCTACCGCATGTTTGCTCGCGGTATATGCTGGTACTGTCATACCGCCGCTGTATGACAGCATTGAGGCAATATTAATTATTTTTCCAAACCCTTGTTTGATCATGTTTGGCGCAACCGCTTGGGCCAATAAAAAACTGGCATCAAGGTTTACTTTCATCACGTTCTGCCACTGCTCATACGGGTAGTCAACCGCTGGGCTGCGAAATATAGTGCCGCCAACATTGACCAAAATATCTATTTCGCCATGTTCCGTTAACGCTTTGTTTGCTAATGCATTAACTGAGTCTGCATTACTCAAATCAGCAGCATAATCAAAAGCCACACCGCCACGTTCTTCGATCATCTGACACGTTGCTTGGCAGCCACGCTCTTTGCTACTACTGCAAATAACCTTTGCGCCAGCAGCGGCTAAACCCATTGCAATTTGTTGACCCAGGCCGCGGCTTGCACCGGTGACGAGTGCTGTTTTTAAAGTTAGATCAAACAAGGTAGCTGTCATTTTAAACTCCTGTATTAAAGTATTTATTACGTAATTACTAATTCAATGTAAATTGAATTAACTAAACTTGTTAACACTCATTCTTCGCTACCGGTGGCAATTTGTCAAATACTATTTGCCACCGGTGGCAAATATGACTAAGATATAAATATCAATCAGCCCATATAACATTTATAGGTTCTTATTATGCAAGCACTGAATAGAAAAAACTTTAATAAAGACAAATACCCAACAAAAATAATGCAATACGGTGAGGGGAATTTCTTGCGTGCATTTATCGATTGGCAAATTGATAAACTCAATGAAACAAGTGTTCTCAACGCCGGCGTTGCAGTTATTCGTCCTATTGATTATGACGCAATTCCTTTACTTAATGTTCAAGACGGTTTGTATACCACTATTATTCGTGGCTTAAACGAGCAAGGTGAAACCGTCGCCGATCATCGTATTATTAGTTCAATCAATGAAGAAATTCCTGTCTATAAAGATTTTCCGCGTTATATGGCATTAGCTGAGAATCCGGATCTGAAAATTATTTTTTCAAATACCACTGAAGCTGGTATTGAATATATTGATACTGATAAACTCGACGACGCTCCCGCTAAGGCATTCCCAGCTAAATTAACGCAGTGGTTGTTCCATCGCTTTAATCACTTTAACGGCTCAGCTGACAGCGGTATGGTGATCATCCCTTGTGAGTTAATTGACTACAATGGCGAGAAACTCAAAGAAATCGTGTTTCAATACTGCCAACTTTGGCAACTACCTGAGGCGTTTTCAAGCTGGTTGAATGAAGCTAACCACTTTTGCTCAAGCTTAGTTGACCGTATTGTCACCGGCTTCCCCCGTGATGAGCATCAACAACTACAAGAATCGTTAGGTTATTTAGATAACTTTATGGTGACCGCTGAGTACTTTCACTTGTTTGTTATTCAAGGACCGCAGCATCTAGCACAATTATTATGCTTGCAAGACAGTGATCTAAATATAAAAATTGTTGATGATATTTCACCTTACAAACAACAAAAAGTCGGTATTTTAAATGGTGCTCATACGGCTTTAGTGCCACTAGCTTACATGGCGAACATTGATTCTGTGGGCGATGCGCTGGCCGATCCTTTGTTTGAAAAATACCTAACGCAATTAATCTTTGCTGAAATTATTCCCACTCTTGATTTACCTGAAGATGAATTAAAGCGCTTTGCCAATGATGTACTGAACCGCTTTAGAAATCCGTATATTTGCCATTTATTACTGTCTATTTCACTCAACAGTATGACTAAATTTAAGACCCGTATTTTGCCGCAGTTGCACACCTATGTGAAAACAAATAACGCCGTACCGAATATGATGGCATTGGCTATTGCAGGGCAAATTTTGATGTATAAAGGCCTACGTAATGAGCAGCAAATTGAATTGAGCGATGCACCACAATGGCTAGAACTATTTAATACCCTGTGGCATGACTTTGATAACAACACCCTATCCTTAAACACGCTTGTTGAACAAGTACTAGGGGCACAATGGCATTGGGAAAGTGATTTAAATGAACTTCCTGAATTAACTGCCACCGTTACAGCTCACCTACGTAATATGCTCACTGAAGGTGTAGCTACTACGCTTACTAACCAGTTAGGCCAATAATATGAAACCATTAATTAAACTACACCCAACTGATGATGTTGCCATTGCAATGCGTAATATCACCGCTGGTGAAATATTGCCCGTTGATGGCGAAGAGATCTTAGTCAATGAGAACATTGATAAAGGCCATAAAGTGGCGCTGCGTGATATTAATAAACAAGAGAATGTTATTAAATACGGTGCCCCCATTGGCTTTGCCCTAGAGAATATTCAAAAAGGCGGTTGGGTGCATACCCATTGCGTTAAAACCACCCTCAATGATGAACTGGATTATCAGTATATTCCTGAGTTTATTGAGCAAAGTGAAGCGACCCCTTCGCCTGAAGTAAATATTTATCGTAGACAAAACGGTGAAATTGGCATTCGTAATGAAATCTGGCTGATCCCTACGGTAGGCTGTGTTAATGGCATGATCAACCAAATGATCAAAGAGTTTAAACTGCGTCATCCACAATTAGAAATTGATGGCATTTATGCGTTTCCTCACCAGTTTGGCTGCTCTCAACTGGGCGATGATTTAGACACAACACGGATACTGCTACAAAACATGGCACTGCATCCAAATGCTGGTGGCGCTTTAGTCGTTGGCTTAGGCTGTGAAAATAATCAATTACCGGCATTTCGTGATGGCTTAGGGGATTACGATGAAGGCCGAATTAAGTTTTTGATCACCCAACAAGCGGATGACGAAATTGAAGAAGGCGTTGCGCTACTTGAACAAATTTATGCCCAAGTAAAACAAGATAAACGTCAACCAGGTACTTTATCTGAAGTAAAGTTTGGCCTTGAATGTGGTGGCAGCGATGGTTTGTCTGGTATCACGGCGAATCCGATGCTGGGTTATTTTTCAGATTATTTAATTGCTCAAGGTGGCACAACGGTATTAACCGAAGTACCTGAAATGTTTGGCGCTGAAACTTTATTAATGTCGCGCTGTAAAGACGAGGAAACCTTTAACAAGCTCGTTAACATGGTTAATAACTTTAAAGGTTATTACAAAGCTCATAATCAACCTATTTATGAAAATCCGTCGCCAGGTAATAAAAAAGGCGGGATCACTACCTTAGAAGATAAATCATTAGGGTGTACGCAAAAAGCCGGCACCAGTAAAGTACAAGCGGTTTTACACTATGGTGAACGCCTGCAAATACCTGGATTAAATCTATTAGATGCACCAGGTAACGACCCTATTGCCACCAGCGCACTTGGTGCTGCAGGTTGTCATATGGTGTTATTTACCACTGGCCGCGGTACGCCTTATGGTGGATTTGTGCCAACGTTAAAAATTGCTACTAATTCAGAACTTGCCAATAAGAAAAAACGCTGGATAGATTTTGACGCTGGCGTTTTAATTAACGATGTCTCAATGGAGCAAGTCCACGGGGAGTTTGTTGAACTGCTAGTCAACATCGTAAACGGCCAACCAACTTGCAATGAAATAAACGACATTCGTGAAGTCGCTATTTGGAAAAAAGGAGTGACGTTATAAATGACACCTAAGTCCATCGCAATTATTGGCGAATGTATGGTTGAGCTTAGCGGCCAACCATTTACTGCTATGCAACAAAATTATGGCGGCGACAGCATGAATACCGCCATTTACTTAAAAAAACTCGCAGGCAATGAAGTAAACGTCAATTACGTCAGTGCCATGGGCACTGATCCACTAAGTCGTGCACTGATTGAAAAATGGCAAGCTCACCATATTAATACTGACAATGTGCTGCTCAGTCATAACAAACAACCAGGTTTGTATATGATTCAAAACGATGTGTCAGGGGAGCGTACTTTTCAGTATTGGCGTAGCGACTCAGCCGCTAAATATTTATTGCAACATACTGATTTTAAAAAAGTACTAACCAACCTTGCCGAAGTTGATGCTATTTATTTATCGGGGATCTCGCTGGCAATCTTAGCAGAGCAAGATTGCCATACTTTACTCAGCCATTTAGCGTTACTAAAACAGCAAGGCATAAAAATTATTTATGATAGCAACTATCGCCCTGCATTATGGTCAAGCAAAATGCACTGCCACCTTGCCAATAATAAAGCATACGCACTAGCCGATTTAGCATTAGTGACCTTTGACGATGAAGCACAATTATGGGGAGATAGTAATGTTGCGCAATGTACCGAGCGTTTGCACCAACAAGGCGCTCATGAGGTCGTTGTAAAACTCGGCGCGGATGGCTGCCAATACAGTAAAAAACACCTTGATAATTCAATTTCAGTCGAGCTGTTTAATACTGTCGCTGTAGAAAAAGTGATCGACACTACCGCCGCAGGTGACTCATTTAACGCCGGCTTTTTAGCCCAGTGGTTAACAGAGCAACCTATAAAACAATGTGCACAAGCGGGTAATTTACTGGCCGCCCAAGTGATCCAAAAGCGTGGAGCAATTGTCGAGATTAACATTGCGACAATCAAAAACTACTAATGCAGTTAGCGCTTTATTTAGCCCGCTAGAAGTTAAATGCTTAAATCGATTAGTTAAGACTCTTTAACGTCTCGACACCGAACCTGAGTGCATACCTAAGTTTACTTATTCTAAAGTAAGTGCTGTGAGACGCTTATTTTGTTTAAGTAAACTTCCTCTCATGGGTATGCACTCTAATTTATCATTACTACAACATTCACTTATGGCTAAGGGGCTGGTTTGCCATCGGCATCGATGCCACGCTTCCAATACGCTGAACACACTATTTTTGCACTGGGGACCGCAAACTGCTCTTTCGCAAGGTTTTGAATTGTGCGCACAAGTGAGCCTTCAAGCCCCATAAAAATTAATGGTGTGCCCGTGTACTTATTTAAACAGTGCGCGACCTGCTCTACTAACTCTATTTGTGGCTCAGTCGTAACTAACCACTTAATACGATGTTTAGTATGCACCTCTATTGTATCTAATTTGATGATATCTTGGGAGTCTGTAACGTGTATGACCACATCAACATCAGCTGTTGCAGGTAGTTGTTGTAAATAGCCGTTAATAGCATTAACTGAGGTTAAATCAGCAATCATCAAATACTGCGACTGACTAAAATCACCCAACTTTTTAGGGCCAGGGCCTGCAATTGCGAGTTTATCACCAGGTTTTGCTTGTTTAGCCCAATCAGTTGCGATACCACGATGCTGATTGACGACAAAATCAAGCGTAATTGTATGGTTAATAGTATCAATCGCTCTGATTGTATATGAGCGCTTAGGTGCAGGTTCAGCTGCTTTGAGGTCAATTTCAACCTCATCTTGTCCAGCATGTGGTAATAGTACTTTTACGTACGCACCTTGTTGATCCGCAGGAAAATCATGAAACTCATCTGAACCAACAACCAAACGCTTTAAATGCGGAGCTATCGCTGTTGTGCTTATTACGGTTGCACGACGTACTTTTCTACTCATTTTGATCTCCTCAGAAGGTTTATTACATGTTTAATTGCACAACGCCCCATTGGTTGATAAAATCAACTATAACAAATTAATTGACTTTGTCAACTACATTGAGGGTTTTATGAATACACCTTTATCAAATACGCTGTTTGAATTGATGCAAAATTACCGCGTCACAATTCGTGAAGCAATTAACGCAGGCGAACTTGGTATAAATGCTATGCACGTACGCTGCATACATATTATTGCGAACGTAAATAACTGTACGGCTAACGATATTGTTACTAAAACGCAGCGCGACAAAGCGCAAATAGCACGTTTAATTAAAGATCTTATTGGCTTAAATTTAATAAATAAGCAGGCAAGTGAGCACGATAAGCGCTGCTTTATTTTGTCGCTCACAGAGCAAGGTAAAGTTCTTTTTGATAAGTTATTAGCCTCAGAGCAGAAAATAAATAATCAAATGTGTAAAAACTTAAACCCTCAGCAAATCAAAGACTTTTTAGATATCGCACAGCAAATGATCAAAAATATGGATTGATCGGTTATACATTTCTTGGCATAACTTACACAAAACGCATATACTGTACATTTATACAGTATATGCGTTTTAGGTTGTGTTATGTTTGTCATTCCCATTTATATAGAAGCAGGCGTGTGTGGTTTTGAATCGCCCGCAGCGCAGTACACCGAGCTAGGTGTAACCCTTGATGAGCTTTTAATAAAGCACCCAAATGCTACCTTTATTGGCCTAGCATCGGGTAACTCTATGCAAGAAGTCGGAATTTTTGAAGGGGACTTATTAGTTATCGACCGTGCAGAGCCTGCAGAAAATGGTGACGTTATTGTTGCTAACTTAAATGGTCTTTTTGTATGCAAACTGCTTGATAAAACCAATGCGCGGCTGCTTTCAGCGTCTTCTTTACATAAGCCTGTACAACTCACCTCTGCAGACGAGTTTCAGCTCGAAGGCGTAGTAACGCTATCAATAAGAATGCACAGGCAAAGCCCAGAGTTACTAAAATGTATGCCTTAGTTGATGCTGTGTCGTTTTATGCCAGTGCCGAAAAAGTATTTGACCCTGCTATTCGATCAAAACCCGTGGTTGTACTTACCAATAACGATGGCTGTGTATGCGCTATTTGCCCTATTGCTCGGCGCTTAAATATTCCTAAATTTGGCCCGTACTTTAAAGTTAAGCATTTACTTGAGCAAAACAACGTTGTTATTCGCTCTAGTAATTACGAGCTTTATGCTGATTTAAGCGACAAAATGATGAATATTATTGGCCGCTTTTGCGATACACAGCACATATACAGTATTGATGAATCGTTTTTGCACTTTGATGGCTACACATCATTAATTAAAGACTGGCATGAATACGGTCATACAATAAGGCGCACAGTATGGCGCGAAACAAAGCTTCCTGTAGGTGTTGGTTTTGGCCCGACCCCTACTTTAGCAAAAGCCGCTAACCATGCCGCTAAAAAGCTCAGTGGTTTTAATGGTGTTGCAGTAATAAATAGCGAACAAACTCGCCAAGCTATTTTACAAAGAATGAGCTGCGAAGATGTGTGGGGAATAGGCCGGCGGCTAGCTAAAAAACTTAAAATAATGAATATACACACCGCCTGGGATCTTGCTCAGCAAAACCCTAGAGCAATGCGCCGTGCATTTAGTGTGGTTGTTGAACGCACAGTAAGCGAGCTTAACGGGATAACATGTTTAAACTGGGATGATGTACGACAAAATAAGCGGGAGATTTATTCGACCCGTAGTTTTGGAGAGCGCATATGTGAGCCAACAGCACTTAAAACAGCGCTAATTAACCATGTAACCACAGTGGCTAATAAATTAAGAGCGCAACACTCGCTCACTCACCAGCTTTATATTTTTGCAGCCAGTGGCGCGCACAAAAATAGATATTATAAAAAGTCTTTTGTGTATAAGTTCCCCTCACCCACTAACGACACCTGCGTGATGGCTAATGCTGTATCTGAGGTATTTAATAAGATTTACCAACCCGGTATACGGTTTTATAAGTGTGGTGTGGGTGCGGTAGAGCTAATATCAGAACAGTTTCAGCAAAATGACTTATTTAATAAAAGCCCTGATAATCCAAAACTTATGCAATGCTTAGACACAATTAACAATCGATACGGAAAAGGAATGCTAAGCCTTGCAAGTAGTAAATTAAATGACCGGTGGCACATGAACCGTGATTTTTTGTCGCCGCAGTACACTACGCGTTGGCGCGATATCCCTAAAATATACTGCGAATGATTTGCTACTTACTACTTACTAGATGCTTTATTTACTCTCATCTGCTTTTTTAAATGTGCACTCTACATTGGGTTCGCTCAATGTATATTTGAGTGTGTTATCAGCTAAAAATTTGATACTTTGACTGATTGTTTTTTCGTTTGCAGGGCTTTCACAACGGCTCATTCTTAAGCCGTTTTCAAGGCCATCACTTTTATATTTAAGCGTGCTGGTTATAAAGCAAAAGTTTGGTTTTTTAATGGTTCGGGTACCATTGTGGAGCGATCCAAATACAATTTGCTCACCAAGTTTAAAACCAGCACTTAAATCACTTTCATCTGTCAAACTCAAATTGCTGTTAACGCATAACCCTGAGTTGCTCGACACAACTTCGTAGGCCCCCAATTTTGACTTTAAAAGCGGTATAAATCGTGTTTTATTACTCGGCTCAGAAAAAGCATTTGCACTTGTAAAAGCGACAGTTAATAAAGCGAGTGTTAAATATTTCATTTCGTGGGTGTATCCTCGTGAGTCAGCGTGTTAAATAATAGCAAAATGCCTAATCACTTAGCTTTTATAACTTTTAACAACTATAACAGAGATTTACTATAAAAGGAGAGAAGTCGTATTCAGGAACTAAGACACGAGCAGCTAAGGGAGCTTTGCTCGACTATACTGATTCTTACATGTGTGTAAGCCAGTAAGATAAAGCAAGAGCAATTACCGAGCCCATTAGGTTACAAACCTCGTGCCGCAAATAAATCCCTTAAATTGAACACATTTAAATCCACAAAGATTCATCCTAGATACTGCATTACAAACCATTTTGCTGTTAAGTACTTTAGTTAATACGTGCTTAAACAGCAAAACGATTTATATCAATGCGCTTACTTGAAGGGAAATTGAACTCATAAAATTGTTTGAATAGCGCTCAAATTACTGTTTGTTTTATTGCCAGTACTTTGCAAATAATAAAGGGTAGCTTTGCTTTAAGAACTTAGGTTTGTCTTTAAAACGTTTACCTTTAGGTTCATCACTGCCTGATGGAATAAACGGTAATTCGTCTTCGCTGCGTTCTTCAAATAATAAACCGGCTATTAAATCATACTCATCAATATACGGGTAAGGCTGCTCGTTTAAGTAATAAACAGGTGTACACTGCGCTAACGAATCAGCATTTTCTAAAGCGTTTTCGAATACTGTTTTACCGCGCGAAATTAACCAACATCTAAACTCGCTAAAACCGTAATCGTCGTTACATCCAGCCATCACAAAAGCGGCACCAAACAAATCCCAGGTAAAACATTTACGCATATGTATGCCAAAGTGTTTATCAAAATCAATAAGGTGCTGATCGCTTAAATCATTAAGTTTAGTTTTTAGGTTATCGCTCACACTTTGCGGATCGAGCCCTAAATCAGGCGTTGTTACTAAATCCCAAAAAGCCTGCTCTGTTAACGTTGCCATTATAAAATCTCTTTTACTCGGCCAACTTGACCATCTTCTAAACGTACTTTAATACCGTGTGGGTGATTTGGTGATTTTGTTAAAAGGCGCTCAACAACACCTTCTGTTAATGTGCCGCTGCGTTGATCTTCTTTTAATACAATATTTACTGTGGTACCTGGTGAAATTTGCGAACGCGAAGGAACAGCCATAATTTAAACCCTAAAAATAATTTATCTAATTATAACGTCCATGTGATGTCATACCAACTAAACCGCTGTTAATTGGCTAAAAATGAGATGTGTGCTGGTTTTGCGTTCAACTTAATAGCTGCTAGCTGGCTAAGTATAATCTGCGTTAACTCATCAAGTTGCGGTTTTGCATCTTCACGGGCTACCTCATCAATAAAGTAACATTGTACTTTTAACGTGTTTACTTCGTTATTTAAATCAACTGTATGCGTTAGATAATCAAAACCAATTACCATTTCTTTAATTGCTTCGCATGCATTAGTAAGCGCTAAGCGAATTTGCTTATCGCGCTGTTTTTGAGTTTTAGTCATAAATATAAAGGTTACTTATTTAGTCTGGGCTTGTTGCTGTTTTTTAAACTCTTCGTAGTTAGAGTCTTGTTTATCTAGGCATTCGTAATATTCTTTGTCAGCTTTATAGTTACACTCATCAAGGCGCGCCGATTGTAATTCATGAAAACGTGCATCAGAGCTGCAGCCAGCCAAAACACATGATCCAATAATAAGTAATGCGCTGCTTTTTAGTTTATTGATAAACATTAAATTTCCTTACACTTTCTATATCGAAAAAGCGTTAAATTATTACGATACTATTGTATATTAGCGCCATAAAATCTTAATATCCAAAGGATCTATTACTATGATGTCGCAGTTACAAAAGTTGTTTCAGCGTATAGACAAAAGCAAGATATTTCAATCATTTGTTATAGCTGTAATTATTGTTTCTGCCCTTACAGTAGGTGCACACACTTACTCACTACATCCTACCGTAGAGCTTGCTCTAAATTGGATGGACGTTGGCATTACTGCATTCTTTTTTAATTGAACTAATAATCCGCTTTGTTGCAAGTAAAGGCATTAAAGACTTCTTTTCTAAGGGATGGAATATATTTGACACTATCATAGTATTGGGCAGTTTATACCCTGCTGCTGGCTCTACAATGTTAATTGCTAGGCTGTTGCGCATATTTAGAGTGTTACGATTGGTTTCGATGATCCCAGAGCTACGCTTATTAGTTAACTCATTGCTTAAAGCAATTCCGCAAATGGGTTATATAGCTCTATTAATGTTTGTTATTTTTTATATATACGCCGCTATGGGCAGCATGATGTTTGCTGAAATAAACCCCGTACTTTGGCAAGACGTCTCAATCTCAATGCTTACTTTGTTTAGGGTCGCAACGTTTGAAGATTGGACCGACATCATGTACGAAACAATGGCGGTATACGAATTAAGCTGGATTTATTACCTTACGTTTATATTTTTAACCGCATTTGTATTTTTAAACATGATGGTAGGTGCAATACTTGAGGTAATGAGTGAGGAGCACCGAAATGCCCGAGAAGAGCTTGCGGATAACGATTCTCTACCTGCAACACAAGGTCAGGTAAATGAGCTACAAGTTCAAATTGCAGAGCTTAAAGCGCTATTGAGTAACCGAAAAAACTAATCTGATAAGAGTACTAAAGCACCCACTTAAAGTTTAAAAAGTGGGTGCAGTTTAGGCATTCAACGCAAACATACATTACCAAAGTGCTTTAATTTTCCTCGTTATCAGGTTTGTCACCCGTATCTTCAAACGAAATGATGTTATCTACTTTCATCTTAAACGCATCAAAAAATGCGTTTTTTAGTACAGAAATAACGGCTTGAAAAGTCGACACATCCGTATTATCTAATTGCCCCTCTATAGGAATGCGTGCAGCAACGAGTTTAGACTCATCGTTTTCGAGTATAGAGCCCAGTAGATCTACACTGCCTTCAAATATGGCAGTAAAGATACCGTCATCATCTTTTTCTATATCTTCTCGCCAAGAAAATACACTCAGGTTTTGAACACCCGCTTTTACATAACCATTTAAGTTATTATCTTTAGCCACAAGCTCCATTGCACCATCAATGCCCCCCGCTTCAATATCAAACGGAGTATACACTTTAAACACAGTGTCGAGATTTTTAACTGAGAAGCGCTGTACCTCTGCGTTAAAATCAAAATTAGCGCGTTTGCTAAAAGGGTCTAGTTTGCCATCAAGTTTTAATGCGGCCTCTCCCATTAACGCCCCCTCTACGTTTAAAGTAGTCACAAGTGTTTTTGATAGGTTTTGCGCATTCGTTATATTTTCAATTCTGGCATTAATATTTGATATAAAAGTGGGTTTTTCACCGTTATTGGTTGAGTTAACTAAGGTTAACTTGCCTTGCTCAATTATTAAGGTATCAATAGAAAACAGTACTAAATCATTCGCCAGTCCCACCCAAGTGGTTTCATCTTTTACTTGTTGATTTTGCTCAGAAGCATTGGGGTCTTTATCGTAAATAACTATCTCAGGACGCGTAAAAGCCATGTTTGTGACTAAATTCCCTTTTAAAAGGGCTGACCACGCAAGTGAAAAATCGAGAGTTTGAATACTCAGTAAAGGCTTAGGAGCTGAAGTTGCATCAACAGCGTAAATTTCAACGTCGTCAATCGCGTAGGCACCGCGATATAAAAACAAATCTACATCACCAACATGCCCCGTAACACCTTCCGTATGTTTTAGCTGATAATTTACGTACTGCTGAAGCGCATAAGGTGCAGCTATTCTGGCAATAATAAGGACTAATAAAATAACCGCAAATGAGTTAAACCATTTGCTATGAAATACATTAGAAACCGAGCTCATTGTAATTTCCTTTACCTAATACTTTCGAATGAGCATTTTAAACATGTAAGAATTACGCAAAATTGTAACAACACTACGTAAATCGTATTTAAAATACATCGTTAATAGCCTAAGTGAAGTTAAAGTGGCTAATTTAAGTATTAACAGCAAAGGTTATACCAATTTAAAATTGCTACAAAAAATTGGGTTTATGCAGCAATACTTAACTAAATAAAAACAGCGAGTACCTTTAATATATCAAGGATAGTGCTTGATCAAATCTAACTGGTTTACTGAATATAAAACCTTGGTATTTATCAATTTCTAAGCTTTGTAATAACGTTAACTGAGCGGAGTTTTCTACGCCCTCCGCTATTACTTGGCAACCAATCATATGCGACATGTTAGTTACCGCAGATACAATACTTTTGTCTTTTGAGCACTCACAAATATTATCAATATAAGATTTATCTATTTTAATGTAATCAACTGATAGCTCTTTTAAAACCGATATAGAAGAAAACCCAGTACCAAAGTCATCAATAGAAATACGCACACCGGTATTTTTTATGGCCGTAATCACTTTTGACAAATACGGTAAATTTTTAATCATGACTGTTTCTGTTATTTCTAAATGCACATTGTATGGTTTAACTGCGTATCTATTTAAAAGCGCAACTAAAAAATCTAAAAAGTTATGATTTTCTAGTTGCAGCACCGACACATTAATCGACAATCCAATATTACTATTTACGGTATTTAGCTTACTTAAGCTCGCAATAGCTTGCTCTAGTACAAATTCGCCGAGTATATTAATTTTTCCATATCGCTCTGCAATATCTATAAATTCTGAAGGGGGAATAAATTCATCATTAAACTGCCAACGAAGTAGTACTTCAAACGTAGTTATTTCATTTGTGCTTATATCAACAATAGGTTGATAGCACAGATGAAAGTCACCTTTTTCTACGCACTCTTTAATTGAGCTGCGAAGTACTTCTTCTCTTTTAAGCGATTCATGCATTCGCTCGTCAAATACTGATATTTCATTACGGCTTTTCTTACCTTCATACATAGCTACATCAGCGTATTTAATCGCCTCTGCAAGATTAAAATTTTCGCGCGTAAAATACAGCCCAACCTTAAAAGAGGGGTTTACTTGATAGCTATCCATGCTTACTGTTTTCGTTAAGGTTTTAACTAATCTAAAAACACAGTCAAAAAGTTCATCTTCGGTGTTAGTGCGAGAATAAAAAATAAACTCATCACCTCCCCATCGACAAGCAATAAAGTCGCCTTGGGTTTGTGCTTCAACTAATCGTTTACCTGTTTGGGCCAGCACAAAATCACCAAAATCGTGACCGTATTTATCGTTGATGATTGGCTAAATCAAGTTCAACATTAGAAACAAAGCTCCCCCTGTTAAACAATTTAGTTAAGTTGTCTTTTTGCTCTAAAGAAATTATTTGTTCGGTACGAAGTTGTACTTCGTTTTCTAAGTTTTCAATAAATTGATCTAACTTAAGTTCATTATTAATTGATGACTTTACATCTTTTGCACTGCGTGAAGCCGTTATAAAACACAAAATAAACCATAAAACGAGCCCTAAAACACCTAGTACATTCTCATCTTCAATAGGCTGTAAAAGTAATAAAATACTAAAAGGAACCAATAAGCAGGTTATATACGACAAGGAGGAACGAATATCAGAAACTAAAACGTTTACACCGCCACCAGCAAGGGAGCTAAAAACAACCAGTGATACAAATTTTTCCTGCATTTGCATGTTTTCATAAAACAAAATAGGAAAAGCAGCCCATGTTAAAGCCGTTAATAATAAACCTATAAAATACAGATGATATTTAAAAGCATGGGTGTTGTTAACAAATACATGGCTTGCTATTCGAAGTAATGAAATAAATGATAACGTAAAAAGCCAGTAAAGCTTTTCTTGCGAGGCGCTGTGGTTAATACTGCTAAAAATAAGAAAACAAGAAACAACCGTGTTTATAGCAATTGCAGAACTAAAATAGGAGCTAACAAATGCTAATCGCTTATTGGCAAAGTTATTTGTGTGAGATAAAAAAGTATTGTTTTAGCCTCTTAAGCGGTTTTATAAGCCATTAAACTAAAAAGGGCTGGCAAATTGCCAACCCCTTTTGTTAAAACTGATTATATATTATACCAATTCGCTTAATTAAGTGATCTATTTTGAGGGAAGAAAATCGTGTCGATAACATGGAAAAAATTTCTTTATTTAGTTGTTCTATATCAGAAATATTTAACGTAGTTAACGTCAGATTTAACCCCTCAAATTGATTAAGTATTGCGAATTAGTATTACTCACCATCAACAATTATGCGTAGCATACGACGAAGTGGCTCTGCCGCGCCCCATAAAAGCTGATCGCCTACTGTAAATGCGCTAATGTATTTTGGTCCCATCGCTAATTTACGAATACGCCCAACAGGAATGCTTAAAGTGCCCGTTACTTTAACCGGTGTTAAATCTGTGGCACTAATTTCACGCTCGTTTGGAATTACCTTAACCCACTCATTATGAGACGCTAAAATTTCTTCAATTTTTTCTACGCTAATATCTTCACGTAATTTAATGGTCATCGCTTGCGAATGACAACGCATAGCACCAATACGAACACATAAACCATCAATTGGCACTGGTTGCTTAGAAGAGCCTAAAATTTTGTTGGCTTCTACTTGCGCTTTCCACTCTTCTTTAGACTGACCGCTTGGCATAGGTACGTCAATCCACGGGATTAAACTGCCCGCTAATGGCACACCAAATTGGTCTTGTGGTAAGTCATTTGACGCCATTGTTTCACTGACTATTTTATCAATTTCTAAAATAGCAGAGCTTGGGTTATCTAATTGCTCGGCAACACTTGCATGAATAGCGCCCATTTGTGCAATAAGCTCTTTCATATTTCGTGCACCAGCACCAGAGGCTGCTTGGTAAGTCATTGGGCTTACCCATTCAATTAGGTCTTGCTCAAATAAACCGCCTAATGCAAGTAGCATTAGCGATACTGTACAGTTACCGCCAACAAACGTTTTAATGCCTTGCTCTAAGCCTTGTTCAATAACATCTTTGTTTACGGGATCTAGCACTATTATGCTGTCCTCACTCATACGCAGTGCTGAAGCTGCATCAATCCAGTAACCATCCCAACCCGACTCGCGTAATTTTGGATATACCGCATTGGTGTAGTCACCGCCTTGGCAAGTAACAATAATATCCATTTTAGCAAGTTCGCTAATGTCACTTGCATCTAGCAATGGTTTTGCGTCGCCTGCTATATCAGGGCCTAGTTGACCCGCTTGTGAGGTGGTGAAAAAGGTGGTGTCGATATGGGCAAAATCACTTTGCTGCTGCATACGTTCTAATAACACAGAGCCAACCATGCCACGCCAACCGACTAATCCTACTTTTTTCATTGTTTGTTCCACTGTTTGATTCATAAAAGATGCCTTAATACATTAAAAATTAAATTCATTGCGTGAGATTTAATTTTCATTAACGTCAAAATAACACCACCAGCGCGCTAAAACTAGTGAATAAAGTAGAACTTAAATATTTTTCATAGTCATAAAAAAGCCCTGTATTAAATACAGGGCTAATAGGTAATTAGGTTTTATTATATCCCCCTTCCTTGGGTAGAAAATTAAAACTCGTAGCTAAAGCTTAAACTAAACTCAGTGCCTTCTTCTTGACGCCAAAGTGTTAAGTTTTCTTGTTCAATTTCTTTTTCTTGGCCAAGTATATTTTTAACTTTAAAATTAACTTTAGTATTAAAGTTAGGGAAGTAAGAATAAACTAAATCAAGAGAATGAAATGACTTTTCTTCTGCGTCTTCGTTACCACGCGTACCTGGTACGATTATGCGCGGCCCAAACACGTTATAAACAACTGAGGTAGAATGAAAACCATCAGCAGAGTCATAACCCATTTGTAAGTTTGCTACCCATTCAGAATGACCAACTAAACGACGTTTATTATTAGTAACAATGTTAGAAACAGAGTCAGCTTCCAACGCCTCTTTTAGTTGTTGTTCAAATAATGAATCAACCCCATCAGCATCGTTTATGCCAAGCTCAACACTTGAATCCGATAGAGTAACGTTACCTGATAAAAATATGGCAGATAAATCATTATGAATAAAACTAAAGTCAGTTAAAAAGTCTACCTCAATACCTGTTAGTTCACCCGACTGCGCATTTGCTGTTAGTAATTGCGGAGCAGCTCCACCAACACCCGCTAACTCAACCATTTCAATTGGGTTTTCAATATCTTTATAAAACAAAGCAACTGATAGATTGTTTCCTGAAGGCATGTACCACTCAAACCTAAAGTCAGCATTTTTTAGCTTAGAGCTTTGAAGTGTAGGCGAGCCTCGCACTAAAAACTCTGTTAGTGGGTCAACATAATAAGTTGAGCTTACATCACGCATATCTGGGCGAATCGTCGTTTCACTTAAGTTTAAGCGAAACTGCATTTCTTCATCCATAATATAAGTAATTGCTAAAGAAGGAAAAAAGTTATCTTCTTTTATTGCAACTTCGCTCACTTCTTCAATTGTTCCATCAAAGAAATTAGTATGAGCCTGAAAAGGCACTGATATTTGAGAAAAGTCTTCCCAACGAATACCACCGGTTATACGCCATGTGTTTTCGTAGAAAAAGTCGGCCATAAAATAATAAGCGTCTAACTTATGTGCAGCGCTGTACTTATCACCATCTGCGGTACCATCATCAAAAATACCAGAGCCTGTAATACTTGTATAAAACTCACTATTAGCTAAATTTTCGTCAGAAAAAATTTGGTCTATGTTTGAGCCAAATGTATATTCATCTGTTATACCACGGTGCGTAATACCAAATTGAATATTACTTGCATCACGTTTTTTTTCAGAAAAATCGCCACCCACCTTAAGCTCTAACTCATAGCCATCACCATAAAACGGGATGCCCATATTCCAACCATATGTATCTACGTCATCATGCAAAGTTTGATAATCACGCGTTACGTTTGTTGCAGCAACATCTTGTAACTGCTCTGATTCAAATACACCATCATTTAAGTTAGTTTGAAAAACAACATCCAATGCGCCAGGAGCATCTCTGTTGGCGCGGCTTGTACCGGCATACCAATCAAAAAATAAATTTTCTAATTCAGGAAAGTTATGCGTCCCTTTGAGCTGCGTAGAGAACATTTCACGCTCTTCATACATAACGTCAACACGGCGTAACTCAGTAACACCTTCTTCTGACTCGTTAGCATCGAAAAAGTCACGATTACGCACTCTGTCACTCATATCATGAAGAGCTATATTCGTTAGTTCAAATTTATGGTTATTATTAAATTCATAACCTAAATTTAATGTGCCACTCCAACGAACGGTTTGTTCAGTAGATATGCCATCATAAGTTTGTGCAAAACATTTGTCTTCGCAGCCCAAACTACCTAAATTTGTACCGCTTTGCTCTTTAACTACTTCCCATTCATTGTCATAGGAAACAGCGGCTAGAACGCCAAAAGTACCTACTTCAGACTCAAACCTATCACCTAGTGCTACTGAAAAATTCATGCCTGGATCAACGTCTTTCTCAGTAGGTCCAACTTGCCAATCTAGAGATTGTAGGAGCGCTTGACGCTGCTCAAGCGTAGTACTGCTGTCACCTTCAAGTCCTGCATCACTTTTAAGCGCTGTAGAAATTAATGAAGGTAAAGCACGTGTACCATCATCGCGCCCCATCCAATCATCATCACCACCACTGTAAAAATAACCGGTGTCACTGTTAGAGGTGTTATATGAAGTACCTAACTGTATTTTAAACAAAAAATCAGAAGGAATAGATTTGGTGCGTATATTTACATTACCACCACCAAAGTGCGCTGGCATATCAGGAGAAAACGATTTCTGCACACTTAAACTTTCAATAATATCCGATGGAAATAAATCCAGTGGAACAACTGATCGAGTGGGATCTGGGCTTGGAACATACATGCTATTAAGTTGGGTACTTGAATAACGCTCACCCAAACCACGAACATAAATATATTTACCATCGACTAAGGTTAAACCAGTCACACGACGAAGCGCTGAAGCTGCATCGCCATCACCTGTGCGTGATATTTGATCAGCACCCATAATATCAGCAACAAATGCCTGATTTTGACGCTCTTGCAGTACCGCACCCGCACTGCCTTTTAGTCGCTGGCCAACAGCAACTACTTCTTCTATTTCTTGCTCTTCGGCTTCGGCTGCTATAGCTGTGTTTACTGATAGCCCCATAATTGCAGCCATAACTGCGCAATTTAGTTTACATAGAACAAGAGAAGAGGGTTTAAAAGATTTCATTTTTATACTCCGAAACAAAACAAGACATTAGCCGAGCTTTCGCTCGGCTATAATGTGGTTTGGATTAAAGACCTACCTTAACCCAACCTGCTGTCCAGTCTGTTTGTGCATCCATTGCACCAATATAATCTACTGAATCAAAGTAACTATCTAGGCTTGAAGAATCAAAACCATTACCTAACAGTAATGACTCAGCCGAAGGCATATAACCGTTATCTGCTAAACCAAGGTCTGTGGCTGCTTGCACAGAGTTACCTGTTTGGCCTAAGAACCAAGACTCAACATTACCAGTACCAATTGCTTGCGTACCAAAGTTATTTGCCGTTTCACATGCAACAACTGAGTGAGTAACAGTTAATGTACCATCCTCTGCGCGAGGAGCTGAATCTGAACCTACACGTAAACAATTTGAATAATCTGCCCCACCTGTCACAACCACGTTTTTAAGCATACCCGCAGTGCCTGCACGTAGACGTATACCGTTAACCCCAACATTACCAATAATAGTAACATTAGAAATTGTAGGCATTGTGAGTGGAGTTGCACTTGAATCAAACTCAGAGTTATCCGCCTCAATTGCATTATCACCTGTTGAGTCAGCTTGCTTGATAAGTACGTATTGCGCTTTACCCGTCCAACCAAATGACCAATCTAGTGAGTCATCACCAATATTAGTTAAAACCAGGTGACTGATGTTTGCAGTACCACCGAAAAATTCAACACCATCGTCCAGATTTTCATGAACGTGAATGTAATCAAGCTCTGTTTGACTACCAACACCCGCAAGCGTAATGCCGTTTAACTCATCTCCGTTACCTAGCGTTTTACCTGCTTGTTTAACTGCCACGTATTTTAAAGTACCTGAGTTATCTTCTGGGTCATTACCACCAAATTGGCCAGCATCACCTTCAGCAGACACACCACAGTTCGCAAGCTCATCAGCGTTAGCTTCGCCTTCTTGATCGCCACACGAGTTAGCCGGTGCATTACCTAAAAGCACTAAACCGCCCCATTGACCAATAGTCGTTTCGCCACCAGTAACATCTTCAATAGACGTCATAGTAATTGGCTGAGTTGCACTGCCCACAGCCTCTATTTTAGAACCACGACGAACAACTAAAAAGTCATCACCCGACTCGCCAATAAGCGTAGTACCAAATTGAACATATAAAGTCGTTTCATCAACGCGGTCATTACCTACGGCTGTACGGCCTTTGAGAATCCAATGGGCATCGTTAGTTAATGTTACGTCTGAAGTGAATACAACATCAGAAGTTAACTGATAAACTGGCTTGTCTGTGATTTCAGGAAAGCTCGCTGATACATCAGTAGCAAAACCCTGCTCTAAGGCATTTTGAATATCATCCGGAAAACTTGGTGTTATAGCAACTGTCCAACCATCCATCCAGTTATTATCGCCATCAAACGCACCAATATAATCTGTTTTAGTAAAGAACGAATCAAGGTCTGACGAATCAACACCCGAACCTAATAATGGTGAGCTAGATTTAGGTGTAAAGCCATCGGTTGCTAAACTAAGGCCAGCAGCTGTCAGCGTTTGGTTGCCTGTTTGGCCTTCAAACCAAGATTGAACATTACCACCACCAATTGCTTCACTGCCAAAGTTATTATCTTCACTACATGCCACTACTGAGTTTTCAATAGAAAGCTCACCAGATTCTGCATTTGCTACAGAGTCAGAACCCACACGTAAACAGTTTGAGTAACCTTCAGGTCCTGTAATTACTACATTACGTAGAACGCCCGCTGTACCTGCACGTAAACGAACACCGTTAGTACCATCAGCACCTACAATTGTTACGTTAGAAATTAGTGGCTTTGTTAAAGGTGTAGCATTTGAATCAAATTCTGAGTTATCCGCTTCAATAGCGTTATCACCACCAACAGCACTTTGTTGAATATAAATATTTTGCGCACGACCTGTCCAACCAAACGACCAATCAAATGCATCATCACCAATGTCAGTAAGTACTATGTTACGAACATTTACAGTACCACCAAAAAACTCAACGCCATCATCAAGGTTTTGATGAACTTGGATATATTCTACTTTTGTTGCAGAGCCTACACCCGCAAACGAAATACCATTAAGCTCATCACCGTTACCGAGAGTTTTACCTGCGTGCTTAACGACAATATAACGAAGTACACCTGAGTTATCATCGCTAATATCGCCACCAAACTGACCAGCGTCACCTTCAGCTGATACACCACAGTTAGCAAGTTCTTCAGCAGTCGTTTCGCCAGTTTGATCGCCACACGAGTTAGCAGGAGCATTACCTAAAAGTACTAAACCGCCCCATTGACCAATTGTTGTTTCAGCGCCTGTTACATCTTCAATAGATGTCATTGTAATAGGTGCAGTTGCATTACCATTTGCGTTAATTTGCGAACCACGACGAACAACTAAAAAGTCATCACCTGATTCACCAATTAATGTCGTGCCTGCTTGAACATAAAGTGTTGTAGCGTCTGCACGGTCATTACCTACTGCGGTACGGCCATTTAAAATCCAATGTGCGTCATTTGTAAGTGTTACATCCGCTGTAAACGTTGTATCTTCAGCTAAGCGATATACTGGCTTATCTGTAATTTCTGGAAATTCGCTAGATACATCTGAGGCTAAACCTTGTGATAGCGCATTATCAATATCAGTAGGGAAGCCACCATTGATACCAACAGTCCAACCTTCCATCCAATTAGTTGAGCCATCAAATGCACCAATTTGAGTATTTGCAATAAGTGGCGAGCCAGCAAGTGGTGTATAACCGTTGTCATCTAGCATTAAATCAGCTGGGGTAAGCGTTTGGTTAGCGTCTTGGCCTTCAAACCAAGATTGTACATCGCCACCGTTAATAACTTCGCTGCCAAAGTTATTCGCTGCAGTTTGACAAGCAACAATAGAGTTTGTAATCGTAAGTGTGCCATCCTCAGCACGAGGTACTGAATCTGAACCTACACGTAAACAGTTTTCATAAGTAGCTGGGCCCGTTACAAATACATTTTTAAGAACCCCAGCAGTACCCGCACGTAAACGAATGCCGTTATTGCCCTCAGCACCCACAATTGTAACGTTTGAAATAGTAGGTAAAGTTAATGGTGTTGCACTTGAATCAAACTCAGAGTTATCAGCTTCGATAGCGTTATCGCCTACGTTAGCCGCTTGTTGAATGTAAACATTAGTAGCCGAACCCGTCCAACCAAAAGACCAATCTAGCGAATCGTCACCAATATTTGTAAGTACAACATTGCTTACATTAACTGTGCCACCAAAGAACTCAATACCATCATCAAGATTTTCATGTACTTGAATATAATCAACCGTAGTTGCAGAGCCAACACCGGCAAACGTAATACCATTTAACTCATCACCATTACCTAACGTTTTACCGGCTTGCTTAACAAGTACATACTTTAAAGTACCTGAATTATCATCACTGATATCGCCACCAAACTGACCTGCATCACCTTCAGCCGACACACCACAATTAGCAAGTTCATCAGCTGTTGCTTCACCTTCTTGGTCGCCGCAAGAGTTTGCTGGCGCGTTACCTAATAATACTAAACCGCCCCACTGACCAATCGTTGTTTCTTGAGCTGTAACATCTTGAATTGAGGTCATTGTAATGGGCTGACTTACAGTCCCTACCGATTCAATTTGTGAACCGCGACGAACAACTAGGAAGTCATCTCCTGTTTCGCCAATAATCGTTGTACCTTGCTGAATATAAAGCTTGGCATTATCTGCGCGATCATTACCAACCGCAGTACGGCCATTTAAGATCCAGTGTGCGTCGTTTGTTAACGAAACATCAGTAGTGAACACAGTATCTGCAGCTAAGCGATAAACGGGCTTATCTGTAATAGATGTAAACTCACTAGAAACATCAGTTGCTAAACCTTGAGTTAGTGCATTATCAATATCAGTAGGAAAGCCAGTGGTAGCATTTTGTGAATCATCACGTGATGACGTTTCACCACTTGTATCGTCACCGCCTTCAATAACGTTAGTTACTGTATCACCTTCATTAATAGTTGTGTCGCCTTCAGATACTACTAAGTCTCCACCACAACCAGCTAAAGATACTGCAGTTGCAATCAAACTTACTTTGAATAAGTCAGATAATTTCATTGTTCACTCCGTTAAAGTATTTAATTATTTTTTAGGTGCTCAAATAAACTCAAGTCACCATAAAACACTTAAATAATGCTTTAAGGTCACTTGAGTTTAGCTGCGGTTACAATACGGGAGACTTATGACAAAGTAGTTACAGTTTAATAACCATAAGATGACAATAGTAACTTATTTAAAATCAAACAATTGGATGCTTTTAGAGACGATAAAAACCGCCCTGAGGCGGTTTTAGTATTGCGATTATGAACTGGTTTTACACGCGTTACTTGTTAATTAGTAAAGCGCTTTAAAATTTACAGTAAAGCTGTTCTAAGTGTTTCTGCATGCACTTTTTCGCGCTTTA
The DNA here is from genome assembly GCF_011378805.1 of Pseudoalteromonas sp. Z9A6. NCBI lineage: Bacteria > Pseudomonadati > Pseudomonadota > Gammaproteobacteria > Alteromonadales > Pseudoalteromonadaceae > Pseudoalteromonas > Pseudoalteromonas sp. Z9A6. The sequence continues at coordinate 116,388 of NZ_WTKZ01000002.1, read as the reverse complement.
CATATTTGATCCACTGCTGTGCTAAACGCTGAGATTTTTTATGTTTTTCTGCCTGCTCAAACGCTAAAATTGATGCATCAAAGTTTTGCATGTTGTACTGCGCCATACCGAGTGCAACAAATGCATTTGATTCAAAATCAAGGCCACCTTTATCAAGTGCTTTACGCGCTGCATCGGCGGCTTCTTCGTATTGCTCTGTGTTAACAAATACTTCGGCTAAACGTTGATCGTATTTACCGTGCTCAGATAAATCAGCAGCTTTTCCAAAGTAGGTAATAGATTTTTCATCTTCTTTAGCTTGGATCATCGCCTCTGCTACAAAAGCGTAGTTTTTTGCTGTTTTTTCAGCAATATCTTTATCAATGGCATCGCTCATCACTTTTGCAGCTTTAAACGCTAAACCATTGTATAAATACACTTGCGCTAATTGGCGTAAATCAGATTTAGAGGTTAAAAATCCTTGCTGGTAAGCGGCTTCAATTACCGCCAACTGTTGTTTTTCCCTACCTGTTTCACCATACATACCCGATAACTGCACCCAATACTCAGGCTTATTATAAAGCTTTACCATGCGCTCAAGCACTTCAACAACTTTGTCAGTTTGATTAAGCGAGTAATACATTGCACGCTGTAGTACTAACCAGTTTTCTTTAGGGATTTTGCCTTCGCTGTCGCTTAAAGCAATCACTTGAGATATGTACTCAAGCCCTTTTTTATAATCTTTTAACTGATAGTATGTTTGAGCTCTTAACAAGTAATAGCCTTCTGTTTTAGGCTGAGTGTTAATACTGTCCCAATCATCTAAAAAAGAGATAACTTTAGTGTAATCACTATTAGCCATAGCCAGTTGAGCCAAGCTAAATGTAGTGCTTAAACGAAGTGACTCAGGAATGGCTTCCTCTGCTACCACTTTTTCAAACGAGGCAATCGCTTTTGGTAAGTCGTTTTCGTTGTAATAAATAAACCCGTAAAAGTTATGCATCATTGCCACTTCGTACGAGTTCATGCTTGCAGCTCGCTCTTGAATGCTATCCAGCGCTTCAAGTCCACCTTTAACATCGCCATCGTCTGCAAGTTTTTGGGCACGAGCAAGCTGGCTATAAACCTTTTCACGCAGTGCTGGTACACGTTTCGTTTTTTGTTCTTGCTCCGCATATGCAGTAGCTACATTTAGCCCTGGAATTAGGCTTAGAGCACTTGGTGCAACAATACTTGTACTGATCGCAGCGGTACAAAATAGTGTTAACTTTAAAAGTTTAGCTGTAGGTAGTAATTTCATAATCGCCTCGCATTTCTGTCCGTTTACTCGTGGTTAATTACAAATTAACCGCTAATTTGGAAAGATATTTTGTTCTGAACACCCGCAACTTCAACGGCTTCACCGTTTACTACGCGCGGTTTATATTTAAATTTAAGGGCTGCATCCATCGCAGCTCTATCAAAAAGTGACTCAGGCTCTGCTTTTACTACTTGTGGGTCGCGTACAGTGCCTTGTTTAGTTACTGTAAATTCAACAATAACGTAGCCTTCTATGCCACGTGATAACGCACGGCGCGGATAAACAGGGGCCACCTTTACAATCGGTAAGTATTCACCATCACTTGTTTCAAGTGCTAACCCGCCGGCTAAATTTACATCCGCATCTACATTGGCACCAAAGTCAAAGTTGTTAGCATTTGCTGTAGCATCACTATTTTTCATTTGCGGTGATTCCATTGGTGGTGGCGGCTCTTTTGGTGTTGGTGGTTTTTGTGGCTTGCGCTCTTTTTTTTGTACGGTTTCTTCTTTTTTCAAGCGAACAAAATCAAGTACGTTACCCTTAACCGGATCCGTTATAGCGCCTTCACCGCCAGTGATCAGTGCCTGCATGCCTAAAAACAACATAAAGGTCACTACACCGGCTATCACTAATGCAACTAAATATCGCAACATAACTAGCCCTTAAGACGCATCTTGTGCGGCAATTGATACATCAAATGCGCCCGCAGCGCGCGAGGCATCCATCACCTTTATTAACATTTCGGTAGTGGCTTTTTTATCTGCTTGAATCACAACGCTACCTTGTGGATTTTCAGCTTTTAAACGCTCGATATTGGCTTGTACTGCGCGTACATCAATTTGACGTTTATTAATCCAAATCTCGCCTGTATCAGAAATCGCCACAAGGATATTTGCACGCTCTTTTTTAACCGCTGTTGCAGCTTCTGGGCGGTTAACATCAATACCGGCTTCTTTAACAAAAGAGGCAGTTACAATAAAGAAAATAAGCATGATAAATACAACGTCTAGCATTGGGGTCATATTTATTTCTTCAGCTTCATCTTCTTGAAATAGGTTTCCTAACGGGGCTCTCATTTTTATTCTCCTAGGATGAGCGGCTTTATAAGAGCCGCTTATCAAAATTTTGCTTAATGGTCTAAAACCATGCTGTCTTGTAGTAGTTCTACTTCGCGCTTAGCTTTTCGTTGTAAGTACGTTGAGGCAAATACCCCAGATAACGCACCTACCATGCCTGCCATTGTCGGGATAGTTGCTTTTGATACCCCTGATGCCATTGAGCGCGCACTACCTGTGCCGGTAATTGCCATTACATCAAACACTTCTATCATGCCTGTTACAGTGCCTAACAAACCAAGTAGCGGGCACAAAGCAACCATCACGTTAATTAAAGAAAGATTGGTGTTTAAGCGCATACCAGCTCGCGATATCATCGCTTCGCGTATTTGCTCTGCATTCCAGCTATCTCGTTCTGCACGGTTGATCCAAGTGGCTTTAATCGCATGCTTGTAGCTTCTAAAACCATTAAAAAAGTAAATAAATCGCTCGAGTATCAATAACCACATCGCGAAGATTAACACCCCGATGACCAAGAGAACTTGGCCACCGGTGTCGAGAAAATCACGGATAGCATTGATTGAGTCAATCAATAGCACCATGGTTTATGCTCCCTTCTCGCTTCGCTCTGCAATAATACCGGCGCTCTGCTCTTGAATAGTTAACAAGATATTTTTAGCGCGAGTATTAAGTAAGGTGTATAAAAATACCGTTGGTATGGCGACCACTAAGCCCAATACCGTTGTTACTAGTGCTTGAGAAATACCACCCGCCATTAATTTAGGATCCCCAGTACCAAATAAGGTGATTGCTTGGAATGTATTGATCATGCCGGTTACCGTACCTAGTAAACCTAGTAGCGGCGCAACAACAGAGATGATTTTGATAAGTGTTAAATTACGCGTCACTTTTGGCATTTCACGTAAAATAGCTTCACTTAATTTAAGCTCAAGTGTGTCGTGTGAAACACTTGGAAATTGATCTTTTACTTTCATTACGCGTCCAAGCGGATTGTCATCACGTGCAACTGTATCTTTAAGCTGGCGACGAATTTTACCGCCCATGATTAATAACGAGAAAAAACGCTCTAGTGATATAAGAAGTGCAATAACACCCACGCCTAAAATCACATAACCCACTGTGCCACCTTGATGAACACGTTCTTGTGTATCAGGTGCTTGTACTAATAAACCAAGAATAGAGCCGCCTGTTGGGTCAAGTGCAAATTGCACCACGCCACTTTTAGTGCTTTGTAGCTCTTCTGCTGTTGCAGTAAAGCGCGATACAGGTTGACGTGTTAATTCACTCAAAGAATTAGTCGAGGAATTAAACTCTAAATACTTACCGTTTGATATAAGGTTGAATGCGCCCACTCGCACAACTTCTTGCTGTGCTTTAGTACCGCCTTCAACAATAACACTTGCGTTAAAACGACTTACTTTACCTTGCTCGGTCATTTCGCGTTGTAATTCAAACCATACTTTTTCAATATCTTCTATTGAAGCAAGTTTTGAAGTTGAGCCCATCTTTTGAGCAAGGTCATCCATAAACGTACTGCGCCCAGCAATCTGAGCAGATACTATTGATGTCGCAAATTTATTACTAGAATCCCCTGCAACTTGCTGAAGAACGCCAAACAACTCTTTAAGCGAACCCATTCGTTTAGAAAGCGTGTCTGTTAAGTTAGCAAGTTTTACTTCGTTTTCTTCAAATTGCGTTTCTAGACGCTCAGATTCCACCAGCATTTGATTGCGCTTTGCTTGGGTATTTTTAAGTGTTTGTACTTGCTCGTTTTGGCGAGCAGCAAACTCTTGTTCACGTTGTTTATTTTGCTCGCTTTGAGCTGATTTACCATTTTCGAGCGTTTTAAGTAATGAATCTAAGTTCATTGGCTCTGCCGCTATACTTGCACCAGTGATGCTTAAGCTTGCAGCAAAAAGAGCTATTTTTGTCATTTGAGTAAACAATTTCATTTTCAACCTCTTATTCTGCTGCATGTACTGGCAGAGTTAACATATCTGGGGCAAGTTGTTTACGCGCAATGCGTAAACCTTTATTAATTTGGCTTATTGTAGAGTCTGGTAATGCTTCAAATGATTTTGTATCTGCATTCCAACTACCTGCTTTTTTGCCATCGCGTGTTAAGTAAATAAGCTCTAAACGGCCAATGCGTAAAAAATCAACTTCACGCTCTTTGTCATCCACATTTAAAAGTGCGGTATAAGCTTCAATAGTGCGCCCGTAGTCTACTTCTACTTGATACGCTTCAAGTACACGACGAAATTTTTCACTTGAGTTAATATCAGCACGATTCATCATTTCTTTTAAAGACGTAACACGCTTAGTGCGCTCATCAGCTAAAAATGGAATATCTAAAGATACAAACTGCTCAAGACCTTCAATCATTCTAAGCATTAGCGGCGTAATTTGACGTTCAATAATAGAAACCTGATCCATTGACAGGTTTAAAGATTCCATCTCTTCTATTTGATTATTTAATTGTTTAGTTAGCTGGGCGTTGTATACAGCTAAACCATCAATCTCTTTATTGAGGGTTTTAAATTGCTGTAAACGTCCTTGCATTGAATCTGCAATCTTGTCTATTTTTGTTTGTGATTGCGCAGCTGATTTATTAATTTCACTGCTTTTATCAATAACCTTATCTAAATCATTTGCGTGTACTGCTGCACTTGCGGCCACAATACCAGCTAAGATTAATGGTTTAACGCCTTTCATCGCATACACCTTTACTCGTTAGTTAGCGGATTTGCTAGTTTGTTTTTTTAGGTCATAAACTTTGTTATATAAATAATTTATGACTTAATAATTTCAATGAGCAGGAGTTTATAGATGAAACATGACAAGGATGTTGCGCAAAAAAGTCGCTTTTATGACAATGGTAACAATTAAGACTTACGAGGAGGTTCTAACGCGAATAAGGGTACTTGCTGGCCAAATACCCCCTATTAAGAAGATGCAATAAGGTGGTTAATCCAAAATTGAATTAATTTGATTAAGGGAATAGTGCCAATCGGTATAATTAATTTCTATAGGGTGAGCTTTATTATCTTTAATAAGCACTAGTGAGGGAAAACCTTGAATTGGTAAAGTGCGAACAAACGATAACTCCGCTTTAAATTCATCATTAAGCTCGCTTGACGCTAGCTGCGCCGAAAACTCATCTTTATCTAAGCCAATTTTTTCAGCCAAACTAATTAATGTACTTTCATCAGACGGGTTTTGTGCGTTTAGGTAATAAGCGTGTTGAATTGCAGCCACCATTTGAGCTTCTTTATCCGCTTTACGCGCTATAAGTGCAGCTCTACATGCGGGATACGTTGAACGCCTTGGCTGGCAATTACGCCAAAAGTTATAATTAAATTGCGTACCTAACTGCGCTGAAATTTTATGCCAAGTCCCCTCTAGCATCTCTTTCATATTTTGTGGCATTGGGTCTTGGCTATCAGGTGCTAGGCCACCGACTTTATATTCAATTGCTACTTTACCAGCAAGCTCTGACTTTAGCTTAAGCCAGGTTGGAGAGTAACCCCAACACCAACTACACATTGGGTCATGAACATATATTAATTTACTTTGAGACATATTAATCCTTCAACTAGTTTGAGACGACTCTATTGCGACCAGCAGCCTTTGCACTATAAAGAGCTTCATCAGCTTGCTTTAATGAATCATCATAATCAGTTACTTTATTTACTTGGGAAATACCAATGCTACAGGTGATTGAAATACACTGCTTGTCATCAGTGAATATAACATGCCCTGCCACGGCTTCTCGAAATTTGTTCGCAATTACAGTGGCTGTAGAGGCAGTGAGCTGCGGTAAAATAACGACAAATTCTTCACCGCCATAACGGGCCTTTAACGCAGTTGCCAAAAATTGAGACTCAAGAAGTTTGGTAAATTCTATTAATACCGTATCACCAAAATCGTGACCATGCGTATCGTTTAAAGATTTAAAATTATCTAAATCAATTAACAAAATTGAAAAAGGTAAGTACTGCTCTGGGCGTGTTTGAGCAAGCTTTAAAAAATGAGAGGTAATAAAACGTCTGTTTGCTATACCAGTAAGGGGGTCAGTATAAGCATCTTGTTTTTGCTCCAGCGTAATATCGGCAATAGCCATATGGCTTTTATGCCTAAAATACTCACCAATAAATGAGAATAAAAACACCATAGAAAAGGACGCTATAAAACGTGTTTTTTCTACGTTGCCATAGCTAACTTGACCAAAGTCAGGGCCGTATAAAATAACAATACAAGAAAACAGTAAGGTACAGCCTAACCAAGCACCTAGTCTAACCCCTAAAGATGCAAACGTTACGACAGGATAAAACATTAGCCAATATAGCGCGGTATTATCTTTACCGCCGGTATAAACAAGTGCAACAAACATCATGCACACAATGCTCATACTTATTAATGCCACAACTTGCAGATTACCCGTTTTTATAAAATAGATAGAACAGCTTATATTTGTAATGTTAACGATAATTAATGAAGCGGTCAGTAGTGGCGAATAAAGCTTATAATTAAAAAACACTAATACTGCGATCAACACAATTGAAATCCCAATCATGGTAAATAAAGAAAACGCTTTGCGTTGCATGTCTGAGCTATAAACACTGTCGATATTTATCAGACTGAGCCAATTTGGTTTATTCACATTTTTTTTAGTCATTAATTTTATACTTTAAACTTTTGAACCATATTTTCTAAAGCACTAAACTGTTGTTTTAGTTTGGTACATTCGTCAAGCGTGTCATTTAAGTTGGCCTTGCCTTGTATACAAAGCGAATTAATTGTTTGAATATCTGTATCTAATAACTTAACAACTTGGTTTTGCTCATCTGTTGCAGTGGCCACAGAGTGATTTGCATCGTTAATTTGTTGAATCGCTTGTATAACATGGCTCATTAAATTGCCAACAGCATCGGCTTGTTGCACGCTTTTTTCACTGCCTTCAAGGCTTGTTTTCATAAGCTCTACAGCAAGGTTTGAGCCTTTTTGCAACTGACTAACCGTGTCTTCAATCTCTTGCGTTGACTGTTGAGTGCGGTGCGCTAATTGGCGAACTTCATCTGCTACAACGGCAAAACCGCGTCCCGCCTCTCCTGCTCTAGCGGCCTCAATTGCGGCATTAAGTGCCAATAAATTAGTCTGCTCGCTTACACCTTTAATAACTTCAAGCACTTGGCCAATACTGGCTGTATGCGAATTTAAACTGTTTATAGTTTGCTGAGCTTTTTCCATATTACCCGAGAGCTGGTGGATAGTTGCAACACTGTGGCTTAATGCTTCTTGGTTTTGTGTTGAATGTTCATCTGCATTTTTAGCAAGCTGCGATGCACTCTCTGCATTACTTGAAATATCCATTAATGTAGCTGAAAACTGGTTGATAGCCGCTGCAACACTATCGGTTCGTTTACTTTGATCATCATACATAGACAGCGAAGAATGTGTTTGTGATACCAAGCTCTCAATAGCTGTATCTAATTGCTTTGTAGACTCTTTTACTTGCTCTATTGAATGCTGAATTTTTTCGATGAAAATATTAAATGAATAGCTTAAATCGCCAAATTCATCGTCGTTTTCAACGGTTAAACGCCTTGTTAAATCGCCCTCACCTTGTGCTATATCTTTAATAGCATCGTTTAAACGATTCATTGGCTGCATTAAATAGCGTAATAAAAGCTGCATCATAATTATAATAGTGATAATTCCTATCACCATAAAAACAGCTGCGGTTTGGCCAAAATTAGAGACACTGGCATACGCTTTATCTTTGTCTATAACAACACCTAGGTACCAATCTACGTTTTCAATACCACTAATTTTTGTAAACGAAATAAGCTTAGACTCTCCGTTTATCTCGTACTGGGTAAACTCACTTTGTAAAGGCGTATTAGTGCCAAAGATGTCTGATGTATTTTTTAAGTTTAACTGAGCATTTGGATGGCTTAACACTTGGCCTTTGCTGTCGAGTAAAAAACCATAACCGAGTCCTAAAAAGTCAATATCGTTGATAATTTTTGTCACGGTCTGCATATCAATATCGGCACCTGCAACGCCGCTAAATTGGCCATTTTGGAGTATGGGTACTACCGCTGAAATTGTAAGCTCGTTAGTGGTCACATCGATATAAGGAGTTGTAAAAGCGGTATTTGATTTGTTTTCGACTAATTTATACCAAGGACGAGAAGTCGCATCAAAATCTGGAGGTAATACAACTGATTGATCGTTTAATATAAACGTGCCGCTAGATTTACCTATATACGTATTTTTAAAGCTTCCAGCAAGCTCTGCTGTATTTAATAGTGAAAGGGTGAGTGCTTTAGAATCATTCGCTTTATGGGTTTTAGCAATTGATATTACAATCGCCAACTTTGCATTTAACCAACTCGCTATATTTTGTGAAACAGATTCGGAATTTTGTTGCAATACCAGGCTTAACTGATGCTCGGTTTGCTTGTGCATCGCAATGTAGTTATTAAAAGTAAATAATCCTAGCACCAAAACCAAAATTAAGGAGGCTGCAATAGTCACTTTGGAAGTAAATTTCAACGAGTTAAGCATATACATCCTTTTTATTATTTATCATTATTAGCCTTACTGTTTTAGCAAAAATTTAGCTAAATGTCCTAGTAAAAGAGACTTACAGTTAGGTTATTGATGAAAAATAAGAATAAAGGATTGTAAAAAAATAGGCTTTGGTGGGTAACTTGCTAATATTAAAATAATTAATGACTAGATTTATTTTTTATGGAACGTTCCTATTAACTGTAGCTTTATAAGTGACTGAATACGTATTCAGTCACTCTTGTATAGTCTGTTATTTCCACTTATTTGCTAAGCGAACAACATTTAAACCGTACCATGCAATAAATACATAACATAACATTGGAACAAAAAAGCTTTGCTGTATATTTACTGTATCAGCTATAAACCCTTGCAGTAATGGTACAAGTGCACCACCAACAATTGCTAAACATAACCAGCCAGAACCTTTGCTCGTCAATGATCCTAGTCGCTCGATTGCAACTGAAAATATAGTCGGGAACATAATTGAGTTAAATAAACCAATTGCCAATACTGAGTATAAAGCGACGTCACCTTGAGTAAAAATAGTGATCAATAATAGCGCAATAATACTAAATGCATTAAACGCTATAGCTTTAGAAGGTGCAATCTTTTGTAATAATACAGAGCCAATAAAACGCCCTACCATTGCCCCGCCCCAGTAGTAACTAATAAGTGCAGCCGCAGTATGCTCTTCAAGCCCTGCTATGTGCGCCTCACCAAAGTAGTTAACTAAAAAGCTGCCAATGGCAACCTCTCCACCTACATAACAAAATATAGCGAGTACACCCATAGTTAAGTGCGGTGCTTGCGTTAACGAACGAGATTCAATTGCTGTATTATTTTCCTCTTTGTGGGCTTCAATTTCTGGAAGCTTTATAAAGGCAAATACAATAGCGATAAGTAATAAAGCGCCAGCAAGCATTAAATAAGGCACTTTTACAGATTCAGCAGTTGCTGCAGATGCGGCTAAACTACCTGCAGTACCGAAAAATAATAAACCACCAACATAAGGCCCAACGGTAGTACCAAGCGCATTAAGTGCTTGTGCTAAATTTAGACGAGAAGAAGCTGTTTTTTCGCTGCCAAGAGCAGCAACATAAGGATTGGCAGAAACCTGAAGTACTGTTACGCCTGCAGCAAGTACAAATAAAGCGCCTAAAAATAGCCAATATTCATGTACTACAACAGCAGGGTAAAACAACATACACCCCATAGAAGCCACAATTAAACCAGTTAAAATCCCTTTTTTGTAACCAAATTGCTTAACTAAAAGCCCCGCAGGAATAGAAACAATAAAGTAAGCCCCAAAAAAGCAAAACTGTACTAGCATCGCTTCAAAAAAGCTCAAATCAAATACGCCTTTTAAGCGTGGTATTAGTACATCGTTTAAAACAGTAATAAAACCCCATAAAAAAAATAGGGTCGTCATTGCAGTCAGTGGAAACAGATAATTTTTATTTGGCTGTTCGTTGACCGCGAATGATTGGTTTGTATTTATTTCACTCACGTCGTTTTCACTCCATTAACAAGTTGAAAACGATTTTACATGTTTAAATATAAATTAGTTAGCGCACTTATGGAACGTTCCAGTAACGTTATTCACATTGCGTGTTGGTCGCCCTAATAATTCGGTCTATTTCGCCACTGTTATTAAACTGATAAAGCCCTTCGTTTATATCCTCTAATACTAAAAGCCAATTATGCGCACGCTTACTAATGGCAAAATATAACGAGTTATATTGCAAAGGAATGCTTTCTTGCTCAATGGAAGAAAGCAAAGACTGTTTTTCAGGTTTAGTTAAAGAGGAGTAAGCCACAGATGATTTCAAAGCTTGAGGATCGCCTATAACCAAATCAACACGCTTAGCAGTCAGTAGCTTAACAAGCTGTAAATCATCAACAGAGGTGATAACTTCAAACTCGCCATTGTCCATCATGGCATCAAACTCTGGCGTATTTTGATACCCTCGAACAACACCAATCTTAAGCCCTTTGAGCGAGTTCAAGTTTCCTGTGAAATGGTCTGTATCGCCTTTCCTTTTTAAAAAAGCAATTTCGCCACCTTTAAACGAATTAGATAAGCCGAGTAACTCTCGACGTGTTTTACCATCAACATAATCGGAGGGGGCTGTATCTTCTATAAAGTATTCAGGCATTAGTATGTCAGCCCTGCCTAGTTCTACATTTCGTACCGCTCTTGCCCAAGGCAAAAATTCAATATATACGCTGTAGCCCTTACTATTTAACAAGGCAATTGAAAATTGATAACCCCAGCCTTTATTACATACATTATTACCAATATAGGGAGGCCAATCGAGTGTGGCTAGATGAAGTGTTTGTTTGGAGTTTTTAGCTTCATAGAGCACCCCTGATTTATGGGAATGCCCAGTTAAGGTGTGTTGAGTACCATTTTGAAAATACTCAACCGATGTTTCAGCAAAACTATTACTAGTTGTTAGCAATAATATAAAATAAAACCAGCGCATTTTAGTATCTATTTGTGATTAATAGTGTTTTTAAGTTTAGCTACTACTATCACTTTTGCACAAATAAACCTTAACTAATCAGCTTTTTTGCCACCTCATTTTATTGTTTGTATCACGAGAGCTAATAATAGTATCGTCACTACTCTCAACGCCGCCTAATTTAGCTAAGCGGTCATACAAAACTACATTACAGGTTGCCGCTAAATTCATACAGCCAATAGTTGGAATATATACCACTTCATCGCACCACTTTAAGACGTCTTTTGATACAGAACCATCTTCGGGGCCAAATACATAAAATGCATTTTCAGGATGTTTAAACTCAGGTAAAGGTGTTGCACCTTCAATAAGCTCAATAACCACAACCGTTGCGCCTTGTGGCTTTATTGCTTCTAAATTATCTGTTTCGGTTAAAGGAATACGCTCCACTACATTTTTTGTATCTGTATGGAATTTTTTGGCATTTAAGTAGCGATTGCCTGTAAAAAAAACTTGTTTAGCGTCAAAACAGCCAGCTGCTCGCAATACACCACCAACATTAGTCGGGCTTTTAGGATTGATTAAACCAATTACGGCTTGTTGTTTACTCATTAATCTACGTCCTTTGTTGGCCATTCTGCAATGTACAAATCAAAGTCGTCGAGCTTTACATCGCAATCTTTTACTGTTTTGTCTTTTACAGAAATACCTAGCTCATGCATCTTTGTTTTATCACCATTATTTAATAACGGATGCCAAGAAGCCAAACCACGACCTTCATGTAAACGACGGTAACTGCAGCTTTGTGGCATAAAAAAGATGTCTTTAAGGTTTTCTTTTGTGAGTTTTACACAAGAAGGAACAAGCGTTTGGCGGTTTTCATATTCGCTACAACCACAGGTGTTGTTATCGAGATACTGACATACAATATTAGTAAATATTAATTGCTCACCTTCGCGTAACTGATCGGTGGCGGTAAATTCGTCTTCATCTTCGCTATCAATAAACGTATTTAAACAACATTTTCCGCATCCATCACAAATGGCTTCCCATTCGTTTTGACTCATGTCACTTAAGCTTTTTTTAAGCCAAAATTGTGTATTTGCTAATTGTTGATCAAACATAGTTTACTCGTGCCCCCTAAAGAGCGCGCATTCTACCGTATTGCTGTAAATGGCGCAAAGCCAATACCCTTTCAAAGTACTGGCTTTGCGCTACAAATTAGCTTTGAGATTTAACCCAACGCTTAATTTTTTCCTCTAGAATTGGCATTGGCAATGCGCCATCAATTAATATTTGCGTGTGAAACGCTTTAATATCAAATTTATCACCCAGTTGTTTTTTAGAAAAATCACGTAATTCTTGAATTTTAAATTGCCCTAACTTGTAAGAAAGCGCTTGTCCTGGCCATGCAATATATCGCTCTACTTCAGCAATTACATCACTTTTAGCCATAGATGAATTTGCAAGCATGTAATCAATACCTTGTTGACGCGTCCAGCCTTTAGCATGAAAACCTGTATCGAGCACTAATCGCATAGCGCGTAATTGCTCATCCGATAAACGTCCATACCACATATAAGGGTTGGTAAATAAGCCTAGCTCTTTACCTAAGCTTTCTGCGTAAAGCGCCCAACCTTCTGCAAACACGGTATAGCCACCAAATTTACGAAAATCAGGTAAGCCCTCTATTTCTTGCTGAAGTGCTATTTGAAAATGATGACCCGGGGCTGCTTCGTGAATCGATAAAGTTTCAAGTAAAAATTTAGGCTGCGCTTTTAAGTTATAAGCATTGATATAAAAGATACCAGGGCGAGAGCCATCAGGTGCCGGAGATGCATAAGATGCACCAGCTGCCGACTGCGCTCTGTAGGCTTCAACCGCTTTTACAACGTAAGGTGCTTTGGGTGCTATGTTAAAAAGTAGAGGTAAACGCGCATCTATTTTTTTCTTAACGTTTTCATATGCCGCAATTAACTCCTCGGGCGTGTCGTAGTAAAATTCATCTGAATCACGTAAATGATCAAAAAATTCAGATAGCTCACCTTTAAAGCCTACGGTTTCTTTTACTTTTTTCATTTCGCTTAAAATGCGCGACACTTCACTTAAACCAATGTCATGAATTTCGTCTGCAGATAAGCTAAGCGTCGTGTTTTTCTTAATTTGGTATTCGTACCATGCTTTACCGTTTGGTAAGTCACTGTAACCTACGCTTTCTCGACTATTAGGAATATATTGATTAGCTAAAAAGTCACTCATACTTTTATAAGCCGGTACTAAGTGCTGCATAATCAATTGACGATACTGCGCTGTAATTTTTTGCTTTTGTTGTTCGCTAAACGATTCTGGTAATTTTTTAATTGGTCCCCAAAATAGTGAATCCTCTGGATTTTTAACTACATGAGCTGCAAATTGTGGCTGTAATTTTTCAGCAAGTGGTTTTGGTAACGTAATACCTAGTTTGATGCCTTGCGCCATTGAACGCTCTACACTTGCAAGCCACTTTACAAAACCTTCGCTACGCGAGATAAAAGCCGTGTAATCTTCAACGGTATTAAACGGCTGAGCACTTTGACCTGAACCAAAACCTGCAAAGGTGTTATGCGCACCCGCCATTTGATTTATTGGTAGTAAATAATCAGGGAACTGCATGCCTTCTAATTTAAGTGCAAGGTCACGCTCTAATATTTCAAAACTTAAAAGCGATTGCCCTGTTAACTGTGCTTTATCTATAAAGTTTAATCGCTGTTGATATTTTTTATAAAAAGCGGCTTTTTTTGCTCTATTTTCTTTTGAAATCATAGGCGTGAATTGATCGTTAAACTCATTACGACCATTGTAAGTTGCGCTGATGGGGCTATATGTGAGCGATTCATCGTAATACTGTACAACAAGTACATCGAGTTGTTGCTCTGCTGAAAGCTCTGAAACAATACCTGCCGATGCGTTAACTGTGTTTAACTGTGTACTGGTATTAGTGTGTGTACTAAGCTCAGTATTCATACAGCCACTTAAAGCAAACATAACGCCACTGGCAACCAATGCTAATTTAATTGATTTCATGTTAATCCTTTTTAATATCGTTTTTTAATTATGCGCATTAAAGCGTGCTTAATAAAGAAATTACGATAGATTGCATTCATCGTATTAAATTTGCACTTTTATCTGAACTTGTTACATTTCTATTAATTAAAATATGATTTAAAAGAAAAATAAAATGAAAAAACAACTACTCAGCACCTCTATTGCCTTACTTTGCTTAACCGCTTTTAATACCCATGCAGTTACATACCTATCAGCTAAAGTCATGGTTGATGTTAAAGATGGCAAGCTCATTAAATCCCCTTTAATTACTATTGATGATGGCGTAATTACAAACATTGAACAAAATAAAAAACCAACGCTGTCTAAAGATGATAAACATATTCAACTCCCTGATTTAACCCTTATGCCAGGTTTAATGGATATGCATGTGCATTTAACGAGCGACCCTACGGTTCCGCGCAGTGAACGTTTAGGCCAGTCAGTTCCTAGAATGGCGATTAAAGCGGCTCATTTTGCTAAAAAAACCTTAGAAGCTGGATTTACAACAGTACGTAATGTTGGCGCAGAAGGTTACAGCGTCATAGCCGTGCGTGACGGCATAAATGCGGGTGACATAGTTGGCCCTCGTATTTGGGCTGCAGGCCCATCACTCGGCATTACTGGCGGGCACTGTGATAACAACCGATTACCTCCTGAGCTTAAATATACTTCAAGTGGCGTCGCAGACGGTCCATGGGCTGCGCGTATAAAAGTACGCGAAAATATTAAATACGGGGCAAATGCTATTAAGTTTTGCGCCACAGGTGGAGTATTTTCAAAAGGGACTAAAGTAGGTGCACAGCAGTATTCTTTTGAAGAAATGAAAGCCATTGTTGATGAAGCCCATATGCGAGATTTACCAGTAGCTGCCCATGCGCACGGTACAAGCGGTATAAAAACAGCGATTAAAGCAGGTGTTGATAGCGTAGAGCACGCGAGCTTTTTAGATGACGAGGCAATAGCGCTTGCTAAAGAGCATGGAACTTGGCTTTCTATGGATATTTATAACACCGAATACACGCTCACTTATGGCGAGCAAAACGGCGTAGACGAAGAAAACCTAAATAAAGAGCGCCAAGTTTCTAAAAGGCAACGTGATAGCTTTAGCCGTGCTGTAAAAGCGGGTGTTAAAATGGTGTTCGGTACCGATGCAGCAATTTACCCGCACGGAGATAATGCAAAACAGTTTAGCCGCATGGTTGAATTTGGCATGACAGAACTACAAGCCATTCAAGCATCAACTATTAATAGCGCTAAGTTATTAAAAATGGATACTCAGTTAGGACAAATTAAAACCGGATTTGCAGCTGATATAATTGCGGTTAAAGCAAATCCTCTTAAAAGTATTAAAACCTTAGAGGCAGTACCTTTTGTAATGAAAGCAGGGGTTGTTTATAAAAACCAGTTGTAAATACACACTATTAAGGCTGAGTTTACTCAGCCTTAATAAAACTCTCACCTATCTTGAATATGCCATAAAAGGGTCACCGCCCCCCTATTAGACTCGATTTTGTCTATTAATTATCCGAACAATTTTATTTAATCAAATAAAATGAACTTTCTATTCACTTTAAAAACAATAACCATTATCATTCGCGCAAATTCAATAACGCGAATAGTTATCACTCTATGAAAACGTTTAAGTACTCTCTTATTACTCTTGCTTGTTTAAATGCAAATATGGCATTTGCCCAAAATACACAAGTTGATGCTGATATTGAACGCATCAGCGTATACGAAAAGCAAAACCGCGTGGTGATGAGCTCTGGTCTTGCTACTAAATCAGACATGTCTTTAATGGAAACTCCTGCACCGGTTGTAATTATTGACCGAGAACTTATTGAATCTCAAGGTGTGGATAGCTTACAAGATTTAGTTAGAAACGTAAGTGGCTTAACACAAGCAGGTAATAATTACGGTATTGGTGATAACTTAGTAATTCGTGGTTTAGATGCAAACTACACCTACGATGGTATGTACGGTGGTGCAGGCCTGGGTAATACATTTAACCCAACTCGTTCACTTACAAATGTTGAATCTGTTGAGGTTTTAAAAGGCCCAGCAACAGGTTTATATGGCATTGGTAGTGCAGGTGGCGTAATTAACCTAATTGAAAAAAAACCCGATTTCGAAGAAAAACACAAAGTATCGGCTGAGCTTGGCCAGTGGGATAGCTATTCATTATCGTTTGATAGTACTAACGCTATAACAGATGATTTAGCTTATCGTGTAATGGCTAAAACAGCGTCAAGTGACGGCTTTCGCGATTTAAAAGAAGATCGCGACGAAATTTATACCTCGCTTAAATACGTGCTAAACGACAGACAAAACATCATGCTTTCTGCAGCCTATATAAAAGATGAAATAGCGGTTGATTCTATTGGTCACCCTATTCGTATTTACGATGCAGAAACTGCAAATGGCTTAAGCGCGGGTGAAGTAACTGGTGCCGATTTAGTAAACGATCCGACAGGAAGCGGCGTACAGTTAAGTGATGCACAACGCGACCAACTTGCTAATTCATTATCAGCATCAGATGGCTTAACACCTTATAGCTTTGGCACAAATGGTATTATTTCACCAATGGCTGATGCTAACGAAGGTGAAGAGTTGCGTTTTAAATTAACGCATAACTATTACATTACTGACGATTTGTTTTTAAACCAGCAGCTACAGTACCGCAACTACA
This sequence comes from Pseudoalteromonas sp. Z9A6, assembly GCF_011378805.1. Taxonomy (NCBI): domain Bacteria; kingdom Pseudomonadati; phylum Pseudomonadota; class Gammaproteobacteria; order Alteromonadales; family Pseudoalteromonadaceae; genus Pseudoalteromonas; species Pseudoalteromonas sp. Z9A6. The sequence continues at coordinate 99,216 of NZ_WTKZ01000002.1, read as the reverse complement.
CATCTAGTTTTGCACGCCAAACAGGTGCATATAACTACGTCTATTCAACGCGCAGTGGCATTATTAATAATGACCCTCGTGCACCTTTAGTTGAAGACGGCGTACTTTACCCGTTTGCAGCACGCCGCCAAGAATACCGCCAAGTAGAAGCGGACGAAAAATCGTGGCAGTACTTTTTAGATTTACGTTATGACTTTATGTTAGGCGACGTAGATAACGAATTGCTTGTTAACGCCAACTATGAAGATAGAGATATTCGCTTTAAACAATTCTCAATATGGGATCAAGATTACGTACTCACAAACAATGATGGTGATGTAACGTACCAAGGTTCTTTACCGTATATTTACGATATAAGAGAACCAAATTGGCCAACCGGTAACTTTGAAGATTACGATCCACTTAAAACAAGTGACTACAATAAAAAAGTACAAGCATGGGGCTTAGGCATTCAACATGTTGGTTACATAACTGAAGAACTTACAACGCGTATTGGTGTGGCATATAACCGAATTGAGCAAACTTATGAGCACTTTGGTGTTGATGAGCGTTACAGTTCTAGCCGTGCAGAGCCAACACCTGAAGCGAGTACATCAGATTCTGGCTTAACGTATAACCTTGGTGCAACGTATCAGCCATCTGAAGATTTATCTGTATTTGTAAATCATTCAAAAGGGCGTACAGCGTATAGTGTATTAGGCTCTGTGGCGGGTAATGAAGCTGACCGAGAAGATTCAGAGTCTATAAGTAACGACCTAGGTTTTAGATTTAAAGCATTTGATGACCAACTACTCGCATCTGTTGTTATATTTGAAAGCTCTCGTACTAATTTAGAATACGCAAACCCGCTTTATGACGCTTTAACATCAGGCTCAGATGTACCTGAAAGCTATTATGATGGTAAAGAGCAAACAAAAGGTGTTGAGCTTGATTTAAATGCTTACTTGAACGATAAATGGAAAGTAAACGTAAACGGTATTTATCAAGATGCACGTGACAAAAGTAATCCTAACAGCAGCAGTTACGACACACGCCAAAAAGGTGTGCCTTACGTAACAGCAAGTACGTGGGTAACCTACTACGCAGATATGTTTAATTTACCTGAAGCTGTAAATATAAGTGGTGGTATTACATTTGTAGATAACAGAAGTACTAATTCAAGTTCGTTTTCGATTCCTGATGGTTATGTACCAAGTTACACAACTTACGATACAGCTGTATCGTATACAACTGATAAATGGCATATGCAGTTAAACTTAAATAACTTGTTCAACAAAAAGTATTACTCAAAAGCGATGTTTTTAGGTGGTATGCCAGGGGAAGAGCGTAATGCAAAACTAAGTTTTAGTTACACACTTTAACTAGCTAACCTGAACTCTGGATAATAAATCTATCTCAAGCAGCTATTTTCAGCGCTCAGGTTAGTTAAATACTTAAAAAGCACGGTTTTCTAATTTAGAAGCCGTGCTTTTTTGTGTTTTATAAACGCTTAATCTAAATTAAATAGTAACCACTATGCGACCGTTAATTTCACCTTTGAGCATATCATCAAAAATTTCGTTAATGTCCTCTAAGCGTTTTTCTTCAATAATCGCTTTTACTTTACCTTGCGCTGCAAATTCCAAGCATTCTTGCAAATCTTTACGTGTACCAACAATAGAGCCAACTACTGAAACGCCATTAAGCACAGTATCAAAAATAGGAAGTGGCATATCCTCTGGAGGTAATCCCACTAATACGCATTTACCGCCACGGCGTACACTTTTATAGGCTTGTTCAAACCCAGCTTTAGACACTGCAGTACACACAACACCATGCGCGCCACCGACTTGTTCAAAAATAGCTTCGCTTGGAACCACCTCTTTAAAATCGAGGGTGATATCTGCGCCTAGCTCTTTAGCAAGCGCGAGTTTTTCTTTGCCTGTATCAACAGCTATTACATTAAAACCCATTGCTTTAGCATATTGCACGGCCAAGTGCCCAAGCCCGCCTACACCAACAATAGCAACCCACTGCCCTGGTTTAGCACCAGATACTTTTAATGCTTTATAGGTTGTAACACCTGCACAAAATAATGGAGCAGCCTCAGAAAAGCCTAATCCCTGAGGTATTTTTACAACGTAGTCGCCATGCGCTAAACAATATTCTGCATAACTACCATCAATAGAATAGCCCGTATTGTGCTGCGATAAACACAGTGTTTCTTTGCCATCTAGGCAAAACTCACAGTGCCCACATGCACTATAGAGCCAAGGAATACCGACTCTATCGCCAACTTCTAAGTGCTTAATGTTGCTTCCGACTTTTTCGATAACACCGACACCTTCGTGCCCTGGTACTAATGGCATTTTTGGTTTTACTGGCCAATCCCCATGACAGGCATGTAAATCGGTATGGCAAACGCCACAGGCCGCTATTTTTACTAAAACATCGTTTATTCCCACCTCAGGAATTGGTAGGTCTGTTATTTCTAATTTACCTTTGTATTCATTATTAATTGCAGCTTTCATAGTCATTCCATCGTATGTGAAAAAATTAAAAATAAGGATTTATTTACGTATTGTTGTGTACAACATATCCCAATATAGATGTATAAATATTAATCTAAATTATACTTTAGTCGTTAAAATCAATTTATAAAATGGCTAAGAACTTGCTATCCAAAATGAGCGTGCTAGCATTTACTTTCTGAAATTACTGAAAGTTACTAAGCTATGAGTTTATCCGAAAAGAATTTTGCCTTTGTAATGCATTGTGGTGAGATGGGCAGCCGCTGGGGATTCAATCGTACTATCGGACAAATGTGTGGTTTGCTGATTATTACTAAAAACCCAATGACAGCTAATGAAATTGCAGATGCGCTTAGTATTTCTCGCGGTAATGTAAGTATGGGCATTAAAGAGCTGCAATCGTGGCAGTTAATTAAAGTACAGCATATTCCTGGCGATCGTAAAGAGTACTACGCCCCTGCTGGCGATATTTGGGATATGGCAAATCGCGTATTTGAAGAACGTAAAAAGCGTGAAATTGAGCCCACCTTAACGCTACTACGCGATAACTTATTAGACGAAGCCAGTAACGACGATGAGCTTTATGCACAAAAACAAATGGGTGAGATTCACAACCTACTTGAAACTGTCACTAAATGGTCATCAGAACTACAGCGTTTAACGCCAGAGCAACTTAATAAGCTAATGAAGCTAGGTTCTGGAATTGGTAAAGTTATTGACCTAAAAGAAAAGATATTCAAAAAAGAATAAAGCCGCAATTGCGGCTTTATTTATAGGTATATTTTAAAAATTAGATTTTTGGATAACCAATTCTATCCGACAAGTAACCTACACTAGTAGCAAAGTAATACGAGCGATTCCAATGCATAAACACTTTGTAGTTATCGTACGCTAAGTACATACGGCCATTTATATCATCAGGCATAACCAGCGCAGCACGTACGTCTACATTAGGTAAATCAGAACCATCAGCTTTACGAACACCCAGTGCTTGCCAATCAGCTAATGAGCGCTCTGAGTCATTCCAATATTCTAACCACTGCTTGCGAGTTTTGGTACCACGCACTAAAACGTATTTACTATCAAAGTTTTCAGGTAACTGAACTTGGCGACCCCACGTAAGAGAGTCATTCCAGCCTTCTTGTTTTAGATAATTAGCAATTGAGGCAAAAGCATCTTCTTTTGTAGTCCAAATATCTTTACGACCATCGTTATTGTAATCAACCGCGTAAGCATTAAAAGAGGTAGGCATAAATTGCGTTTGCCCCATTGCGCCTGCCCAAGAGCCTTTAAATTTATCAAGCGTTATGTGGCCCGACTTTAAAATATCCAGTGCAGCCCAAAGTTGGCGCTTATAGAGTGCTTCTCGGCGTCCATCAAAAGCAAGTGTCACTAATGATGAAATAACGTTATGACCGCCTTGAATTGTACCAAAGTTACTTTCAAGCCCCCAAAGCGCGACTATAAAGCGTGCTTGTACGCCAAACTCTTTCGCTACTTTTTCAAGTACCTCTTTGTTTTCTGCGTAAAGCTTACGTGCGCGGTCAATTTTCCATTGTGGTACACGTTTTGGTAAATACGTTTCAAGGGTTTCTTTTACTTCTGGCTGGTTTTTGTCAGCCGAAACCACTTTTTCTTTATACGTTGCTGTTGCAAACGCATCGTCAATAAGTTTGGCTTCGTAACCTTTTGCGATAGCTTCTTGCTTTAAATTCGCTAAATAATCTTGAAATTCAGCCTGAGTTTTTGCCATAACAGGTGAGCTTAAACATACACCACATAATATAACGATAAGTTTTTTAATCACTATCAACTCCATTGTCTTTTCTTAATTGGCTTAGCAAATTTTGCTCAGGTGGTGGAATTTGTAAGTAGTAGCCTTTATCAGGATTTGATAACGCTGCTTTTACAGTTTCTAAATCTGCCCCACCTAAATGCTCACGTTTTGCTAAATTGATGATCATCACATAAACAGGTTGACCAAACATGGTCATCAAAGGTTCCGGAACTTTACTAAAATCATCTCTTTTTTCAACAAATAAGAACGTATCCGCTTTTTTCTTACTTTTATATACTGCAGTGAGCATTATGGCCCTATAAATTCTTGCTTAACAATGCCGCACACTATAACATGAGAGTAATAATAAGTTAGAAAAATTAGATTAGAAATTTCAATAAAGGCCCTATTCAGCCTACGTTTATCTAAAATTAATTTCTAATCAGACAAATCAATTGAGCGTGTATGTCGGACCAAATTTTTGAGTTAAAAGGGAATCTTTTTACGTTATCAGTTTTGCATCTTTATAGTACTGATATAAACCTTTTAGCAGAACAACTGTATGTAAAAATAGCCCAGGCCCCTAAGTTTTTTGAGGGTGCGCCTATTGTCGTTAATTTAATAGAAATTAAAAACAGTTCACTTGATTTTGTTCACTTAAAATCATTAATCGAGCGAATGAGTTTTAATGCGGTTGGTGTGTGTAATGGCTCAGATGAGCAACATACTCAAGCAAAGGCTGCTGGCTTATCTGTTTTAAATTATTCACAAGACGTTAAGAGCGAACCTGTTAAACAAGAGCCCAATACATCGATTGTAGAAAAAACGGTGCATTTACCAGCGCAAATTATCAGCGGTACAGTTCGCTCTGGACAACAAGTTTATGCAAAAGATAGAGATTTGATAGTACTTGGCGCAGTTAGCCATGGTGCGGAGGTCATTGCCGATGGGAATGTGCATATTTATGGCACGCTACGCGGTCGCGCTATTGCTGGCGCAAAAGGTTTTAAAGAAGCACACATTTTTTGCCAAAAACTTGAAGCCGAGCTGGTTTCAATAGATGGTAATTACTGGATCAGTGATTCGCTACAAGGTGAACATTGGGGAAATGCAGTGCAAATACAACAAAAAGACGAATCATTAGAAATTTCAGCTTTGGTTAAAGGATAAATCTCATGGCAAAAGTAATTGTCGTTACCTCAGGTAAAGGCGGTGTTGGTAAAACAACATCAAGTGCTGCAATTGGCACAGGCTTAGCGTTAAAAGGCTATAAAACAGTTATTATCGACTTTGATATTGGTTTACGTAACTTAGATTTAATTATGGGTTGTGAACGCCGCGTTGTTTATGACTTTGTAAATGTAATTAATGGTGAGGCAAACCTTAACCAAGCGCTTATTAAAGATAAACGTGTAGATAAATTATTTTTACTACCTGCTTCACAAACTCGTGATAAAGATGCTTTAACACGTGAAGGTGTTGAACGCGTACTAAATGAACTAAAAGAAGACTTTGATTACATAGTATGTGATTCACCAGCAGGTATTGAAGCTGGCGCTATGATGGCGATGTACTTTGCTGATGAAGCAATTGTAACAACAAACCCAGAAGTGTCGTCAGTTCGAGATTCAGATCGTATTTTAGGTATTTTACACAGCAAATCAAAACGTGCTGAAGAAGGCCTAGAAAATATTAAAGAACACTTACTATTAACACGCTATAACCCTGGTCGTGTTGAAAAAGGTGAAATGCTATCGGTAGAAGATGTGCAAGATATTCTGTCAATCCCATTATTAGGGGTTATTCCTGAATCGCAAGCGGTATTAAGTGCTTCAAACTCAGGCCAACCTGTTATATTGGATACAGAATCTGATGCAGGCCAAGCTTATGCAGATGCGATTAGCCGCTTACTAGGTGAGACTGTCGACTTTCGCTTCTTAGATGTAGAGAAAAAAGGTTTATTCAAACGGATATTTGGAGGTTAACGTGTCTTTACTTGACTACTTCCGCTCAGAAAAGAAAAACAGTGCGTCATTAGCAAAAGAGCGATTGCAGATCATAGTCGCGCACGAACGTTCTCAACGAGGAACGCCTGATTACTTACCACAATTAAAACAAGATATTTTAGATGTGATCCGTAAATACGTTAACGTGAACAGTGACGCAGTCCAAGTTCAATTTGATCAGAACGAAGATGACTTAGCTGTGCTTGAGCTAAACGTAACCTTACCTGACGAAGAGCCAAAAGTATAAGGCAGTAATTAAGCATTAAATTACTGCTCGCAAAAAAGCCGTTCATTAAAGTGAACGGCTTTTTTATGTTTAACAATTTTACTTTTTAGCTTCACCCTAAAATTAAAATAAGAGAGTTATTTAAGCTCTTATATTTCAACTTGAAGTTAACTAGTTTAGTTAACACTTAAGGTTATTATATAAATAGTTAAGCATTGCCGTAATTAGCCGAGCTTATTCTGCATCACCAAAGAACAATTTAGTGATCAATTTATTATCAATAGTCTCACCCTTTAGCGTTCTCACTAGCAGCTCACTACCGAGTAGTTGCAATGAAAATACCACGTCAGGTTTTACGCGCTTAATTTGCGGAATATGTTTACTTGAATTAACCAAAGCAATTGTTTTGGTGTCCTCGCCAGCAACTTCTTTAGCCGCTAAAATACTAAACGCATTTTCAGCATCATCATTACGTAACGCTAAAATATAATTTGCCTTTTTAGCGCCCGCTTCGATTAAGATATCGGCTGAGCTTGAGTCGCCATAAACAATGTCTGCATCTACCGGATATTCGTGTTCAGACCCAGTTGGGCACACTAAAGTAACTGCATCGCCACGCTCTACCAAACCGGCATAAACACTGTGTGCGGTGGGTGAAATACCTAAAATAATAAAATGATTTTTTCTCATTACGTTCGAAATCCTACCTTTAACAATTTTTTTAAGATTACCACCAATCACAGGGCCTATAATAGCACTGATCGAAGTAGCAAAAACGGTAATACCCATAACAATAATTGATGCGGTAAATAATCGCGCTGTAGACGTTACAGGGTAAAGATCGCCATAGCCTACCGTCGACATGCTCACAATAGAAAAGTAAAATGCAGTGGGTAAATCGGTGATAGGGGTACTAAACTCGCTGCCTAAATACAAAGTGCCAAACACAGCATAAAGCATTAATGCGCCTGTACTGGTTAGAGCAAACAAACTACCTGCGGTAATACTAGAGCCATCAAAGCTTTTCCAGTATACGAGTAGTAACATGCTCACAACCATAGTGTAAGACAATAATATTAGCCCAGAGCTTGACGATGAAATACTAATAACCGCGACCACTATTAATAGTATCAGTGAAAAAGCCCACGCTAAACGTGCTTTTAAAGCTAAGCCAACCGACATTATTATTAAGCCTGCACCTAAAATAAAGCGCGGTAGTTCTGTTATTCCTATTTTATCAATTAAATTTAACCAATCGAGCGACCAGTTTGATACACCCGGTAGCATTTCGAGCATACGTGCAACAACAGGTTTAATTAGCCAGTAACCATTAAAAGCAACCAAAATAGCTAGTATCCAAGCTGGTTTACATAGTTCTAATAGTTTACGTTTTATTGTTTCAACTTTCATAAAAAGCACTTTAATAACAGTGGTATATAAAAAACACCACTAAATGAATAGCAAATAAATTAATAAAGCTATTATAACTGCCTCCCAATAATAGGTGCACTTATAATAGCTTAGTATTTATACCTGTTAGCTCAATACACTATTAAGTAAGTTATCTATGTAAGCTAACCTTAGAGACTTAAATACGATCAAACATCCCATTCTTTTAAAGCGTCTTTAACATAGTTATAGCGCCAAGAGCTTAATAAATCAGGCTTAATATGGCTTTGTTTTTGCTCATTAGTTAACTTCCAATTCCAACTAATCAATTGATTAATTTGCTTTTTAGAGGCCATAACGTCTTCTGGTATATTGTGCTCTTTAGCGACTTTAGTGATCTTTTGTTTAATATCTTTGGCTACTTTTTTATAAGTAGGAAAATCAATTAAGCGCTTAAGTACTTCAGGATGCTCAGCATCTGGTACTGCTTTGGCAACTTCAATACACTTGATTATATCTACACCAGAGCGATTAACTTCAATAGCTTCAACTCCTGGAATTTGACGTAGAGCATTTAAACTTGAAGGACCACGTTTGGCAATTTCAGTCATGTTATGTTCTTTTAACACAAAATTTAGCGCTAAATTTTTCTTAATGGCTTTGTTTCTGCGCCATACAGCAAGTTCTTTTAAAACCGCAAGTTCGTGCGGTTTGAGTTGCCATGCATTTTTAATATCTTTATATAAAAGCTCGTCTGGTGTTTGAAACGCACGTTTTTTAGCTATCAGCTCACTCTCGTTTATTACAATGTCAAAGAACCCAGCGGCATTAATACGCTCTATAATCAGCTCGAAACACGGCAATAAGTAAAAAGTATCTGCAGCAGCATAATCTAACTGTTTTTTAGTTAACGGACGTTGCAGCCAGTTAGTGCGTGACTCACTTTTATCTATTTCAATACCTTGCAACTCTTTTACCATAAGGGCAAAGCCCATACAGTTACCTTCCCCAAGTAACTGCAACGCAAATTGTGTATCAAAAAGTGGGGATGGAACAAAGCCTGCGTATTTTTGAAAAACCTCAATATCTTCTGAAGGAGAATGCAGTACTTTTAAAACACTAGGATCTTTTAGTATTTCCCAAAAATCGAATAATGAGAGCTCAGCTAACGGATCGATAAGCGCTAAATGCTCACCATCAAAAACTTGGATAAGTGCAACTTCTGGATACAAAGTGCGACGACGCATAAACTCAGTATCAATAGCTAAAATAGGCTTATTTTTTATTTGTTCAACAAAAGTGTTCAGTTGATTTTGGGTTTCGATCAATTGGTATTGCACTTAATCTCCTACAATAAAAAAGCCGACATATGTCGGCTTTTTTATAGGTTGCTAATCTTTCAAGGCTCTTCGGAGTATTTTACCTACGTTAGTTTTAGGTAACTCATCCCTAAACTCTACCAGTTTTGGGACCTTATAATTAGTTAAATTATCACGACAGTGACTTATTATATCTTTTTCAGTTAAAGAAGGGTCTTTTTTAACAACAAAAACTTTAACTTGTTCACCACTTACATCGTGAGGAATACCAATAGCAGCAACTTCAAGCACACCTTCGTGCATAGCCACTACCTCTTCTATCTCATTAGGGAAAACATTAAAGCCAGATACAATAATCATATCTTTTTTACGATCGACTATATAAAAGAAACCTTCGTCGTCATAAGTTGCTATGTCACCGGTAGCAAACCAGCCATCTTGTAAGCTCTCAGCGGTTGCATCTGGGCGTTTGTAGTAACCAAGCATAACTTGCGGGCCTTTAACCCAAAGCTCTCCTGGTTCACCTTTTGCTGCTTCTTGGCCATTATCAAGAATTAATTTGATTTCGGTACTTGGAGCCGGTAAACCAATTGAGCCATTATATGCCGTTAAGTCATAAGGACTAACGGTAACTAAAGGAGAACACTCGGTTAAACCATACCCTTCCATTAATTTAGATTTTGTAACTGTTTGCCATTTTTCAGCAACTGGGCGTTGTACAGCCATACCGCCACCAAGTGACATTTTTAAATGACTGAAATCAAGTTCGGCAAATCCTGGCGTGTTTAACAAACCATTAAATAAAGTGTTTACACCCGTAATAGCAGTAAATTTAGCTTTACTTAATTCTTTAATAAAACCAGGCATGTCGCGTGGGTTAGTTATAAGTACATTTAATCCGCCGTACTTCATAAATGTTAAGCAGTTAGCCGTTAATGCAAAAATATGGTAAAGCGGTAACGCAGTTATTACCACTTCTTTACCGCGCTCAAGCACTGGGTCTAAACATCCTGAAACTTGCTCAAGATTACCTACCATATTACCGTGGCTTAACATTGCGCCTTTAGATACACCCGTTGTTCCGCCGGTATATTGTAAAAAAGCTAAATCACTTAAGTTAACCTCTGGGCGTACATAGGCATTTTCGTCGGCTTTAAGTAAGTCGCAAAAATCTATGGTATTTGGCAAAGTGTAGCTTGGCACCATCTTTTTAATGTACTTAACAACAAAGTTTACAACATGCTTTTTAATGCCACCCATCATGTCACCTACTTGGGTAACAACAATATGTTTAACATCGGTATGCGGTAGCGCTTTTTCGAGTGTATCGGCAAAGTTAGCCAATATAAAAATTGCTGAAGTATCAGAATCTTTAAGTTGGTGCTCAAGTTCACGCACTGTGTAGAGTGGGTTTACATTAACAACAACACAGCCTGCACGTAAAATACCTAAAATAGCAATAGGCGTTTGTAACAAATTAGGCATCATAACTGCCACTTTGTCACATTTTTTAAGGCCTAAATCATTTTGAATATAAGACGCAACTTTTTTAGTTGCAGTATCAATTTCATCATAAGACAAGGTTTTACCCATATTTGTAAATGCGGGTAAATCTTTGTAGTCGGTAAAACTTTTTTCAAACACTTCGAGTAATGAGGCATAGTGCTCAGGATCGATAGTTTCAGGCATACCTTCTGGGTAGCGCTTAAGCCAAATTTTTTCCACTCTTAGCCCCTGTTTATAGTTATATTTTTATTAACCTTAATCTAAGTAAGGCGCTTTAACAATTGAGCAAATACTCTAATGGAGGAATAATCCCACATTTTACGTAAACTTACAATTAACATGCACCATTTTGCAGCATAAAGTCTTGAATATGCTTAAAACAGTGTTCACTACTTTGCATATGACAGTGGTGCCCACCATCTACATTAATTACCTTTAAGCTATTGTAATAACTAATATACTTTGCCAGATTTTGTTTTACAAACGAATAACCTTCGCTACCTAAAATTAATTGACACGGTGCAATTAAATCTTTTATTGCACCAATACATTGCGCCTCATCAAACCTAAAACCTGAGTGATTTTTAAGCTTTGGATCAGTTGTTAATGTATAACCATCTAAAACCGATTTTATATTTCGCTGCATTAAAAGAGCAATAAGCTCACTATTCAAATCAGTTGTTTGAGCACGTGCTTCATAAATAAGCTCTTTCGATTTATAAACTCTCTGCTTCTTATTTTTTAAACGCGCTCTATTTAATACTGCACTTTTTAGCTGTTCACATACACCTTCGCTAGGAGTCGTAACACACCCAATCCCCTCAATAAAGGTAACAGATTTTACATAATCACCAAAGCAACTAGCAAAAAGCCCTGCAACCATGGCTCCCATCGAATGTCCAACTAAATGAACTTTTTTAACACCAAGCGCATTAATAAGTTGGTACACATCATCAATATAATCAACAAAATAATAATGTGCATCATCACTTCGCCTAGATGATAAACCATGCCCCACAAAATCAATACAGTACCAAGTGTGCTTTGGCTTAGCTTTACTTAACATTGGTATAAAACTGTGGCAGTTATCTAACCAACCATGCAACGCTATTACTATTTCATCCCCAGAACCTACTTTTAAGCCATGAATATTCAAGTTATTGGTTTTAATATTAAATGGCTGCACGGCAAGTCCTTTATTAATTTAGGGCATCATTATTTATAGCATACAAGTTGTCAGACCACTAACCGAGAAAATGGTGCAAAATTCGCTATTTAATTATCTTGATGATCTAAAGAAAGCAAAAAATATAAAATAAAATTTAAACAATATCATAAGTTTAATTACAAAAAAAATAAGCTGATCTTTTTAAATATGTTTGCTTTGTATACCTTTTAAACAATTAAAAGGTGATAGCATTATATGTAGTTAAGCTATAACCAGTATAGTTTAAATAAATAGAACTAACAGCGTTAACTACAATTCTATTCATATAACCCCAAATTATAAATATCTTAGATATTCATTTATTTATCATACTATCTGTATACAATATCAGCGGCTATTAAATAAGGTACACTCATAAGGTACACAACCATGAAAAAACAGATCAGCTTATTAGCGCTTTTATGCACCGCTTCTGGTGCTTACGCAGAATCAGCACCTAAAAATGTAATTTATATGATTGGTGACGGCATGGGTCCGGCTTACACCACGGCTTATCGCTATTTTAAAGATGACCCTGCAACAAAAGAAGTAGAAGGCACGGTTTTTGACACTATTTTAAAGGGTATGGCTCGTACCTACCCTGATGACCATACTTATGTGACAGACAGCGCAGCAGGTGCTACAGCACTCAGTAGCGGTCATAAAAGTTACAATGGCGCAATTGCAGTAGATACAGACAAAAAGTCAGTTAAAACCATGCTTGAAATAGCAAAAGAGCGCGGTATGACAACAGCGCTTGTAGCAACTTCACAAATTAACCACGCTACTCCAGCAAGTTTTGCGGCGCATAATGAATCACGTAATAATTATAATGACATTGCCAATGACTACATCGACAATAAAATTGCGGGTAAATTACCGGTTGATTTAATGCTTGGTGGCGGTACTAAATACTTTATTCGTGATGACCGTAATTTAGTTGATGAATTTAAAGCCGCTGGTTATCAATATGGCGACGACATTAAAAACCTAGGGCAAATTACACAAATACCTGCAATTGGTTTATACGCATCTAAAGGCTTACCTTTTGCATTAGATGAAAACCCAACTCGTCTTACTCAGTTAACGTCTAAAGCACTTGGTTTATTAGATAATCAAAACAAAGAAGGCTTTTTTGTGATGATTGAAGGCAGCCAAATTGATTGGTGTGGTCACTCTAACGATATTGCCTGTGCAATGGCTGAGATGGATGATTTTGCTAAATCAATCGAAAAAGCAAAAGCCTATGTAGATAAAAACGAAGATACTATTTTAGTTATTACTGCAGATCACTCTACAGGAGGGTTAACCCTTGGCGCACATGGTCAGTACAAATGGGAAACTGATGTAGTAAAAGGTGTTAAAGCAACTGCTGGTAAACTAACTCAACTTTTACTGGATTCTGATGATTTAAAACCAGTATGGACTGCTAACACCAATATTGAATTTACAACTGAAAACCAAATAAAACTTGAGCAAGCTAAAAAAATGGGTGAAAAAGCGCTTAATTTAGCTGTTAAAAGTATTATTAGCGATGCAAGCTTTACTGGCTGGACAACAGGCGGACATACCGCTGTAGACGTGCAGGTATTTGTCTATGGTAAAGGCAGTGAGCAATTTATTGGTTCACAAAATAATACTGATATAGCAGATAAGCTGATTGGCTTTATTAAACAGTAAGCTTTACGTGGATTTGAACACAAAAAGCCCGAACAAATGTTCGGGCTTTTTATTAAATTTTATAGCTGAATTTATCTAAAGCGATTAAATAAGCATTAAGCGTATATATCAACGCCTATTAAATTTTGTACTTCTGCTCTGCGTTCTAAATTGGCAAATTCAGTATAAGTAGAAATCGCTTTGCTTACTTGAGCTGTTGGTTGGTCGTAAATTGTTTGGCTGTATTCATTGCTTTTAGCACTGCTTTTAAACAGCTGATTAGCCAGTTCAACACCCTCAATACTGCTTTTTACGTAATCGGTATTTGTTTTTTTAGCAGCCGGTTGGTCTAATAAACTCTGTGGTTTATTAGTAACAACTTTAATAGAGCTAACCCTACCCGGAATATCTCCGGTAAAAAAACCTGAACCAATAGGCAGCGTCATTACGCGTCTCCAACCTTAATAATGCATAAAATTATGATTTAAAAACAACCAATTTGCAAATAATATGATTACTCACGTCCTGGTAGCTTTTTCCACGTTACCGTATCGCGCACATATTTAGGTTGAGCGTCACTCGCTTTTACAACGTCACCCGCTAAAAACGCGGCTTCAACATGCGCTAACATATAACGTGCATCAGGCAATGTAATATCAGTATTAATTGTCACGTTTTCAAAGTCATTAAGCGCATCAGGATAGGTTTTAAAACCTGTGCCCACTGCTACAGATGGCTCAGTGGTTGCTATATACTCATTGTTTAGTAAATCAGGTTTTATAACGCATTCTTGGTTAACTAAAAGCATTAGATTATTTTGCGCTTGGTAATGTGCAAAGTATATCTCACCCATACGCGCATCTATACTTGGATAAACACTCAGGCTGCGATTTTGTTCAAACGTTTGTTGAGCCATAGTTGCCAGTGTAGACACACCAACAAGCGGCAAATTAGTTGAATACGCTAAACCTTGCGCTATAGCAACACTAATACGTACACCGGTGAAACTACCTGGCCCTTGGCCAAAACCGATTACGTCTAAATCTTTTAATTTACAGTTTGCTTTAGTTAACAGTTCATCCACAAGTGGAAGTATTTTTTGGCTGTGCTGCTGCGGACACTCTTCAAAATGATGAAACGTTTGGCCCTGGTAATGTAAGACAATTGAAAGTGCTTCAGTTGAAGCATCAAGGGCGAGGATATTACTTTTGATCATTTTAGTACTCTAATTAATTTGTTTTAAAAATGTATTGGCATCTTCTAAGCTTCGCGTGCGGCGCATCGGTGGTAAGCTTTTCAAAAATACTTGGCCATATTGGCGCGTAACTAAGCGATTATCGCATATTACAAGTACGCCTTTGTCTTTACTATCTCGAATTAAACGCCCTACACCTTGCTTTAGCGCAATAACAGCCTGCGGTAATTGTATGTGTGAAAAAGGGTCTTTTCCCTGCATTTGGCAATCTTGCATTTTAGCTTGTAGCAATGGATCGTCAGGGGCTGCAAATGGCAATTTGTCTATAATAACACAGCTTAATGTACTGCCGCGTACATCAACGCCTTCCCAAAAAGAAGCCGTGCCGAGTAATACCGCATTACCATGGCGAGTAAATTTCTCTAAAATTATACGCTTAGACATTTGCCCTTGCATATAAACTGGGTAGTCTATTTGTGTAGTTAGCCCTTCGGCCACTAAGTGCATCATTCGATAGCTAGTAAATAACACAAAACAACGCCCTTGTGCCGATTTTATAAGCTCAAGCGTTAGTTTTACAATCGCATGCGGCATATTATCAGCATGCGATTCGGGTAAGTAGCGAGGTAAACACAGCAGCGCCTGATTAGGGTAATCAAATGGGCTATCTACCATCATACTTTGTTTTGGTTTCAAACCTAGGCTTGCATTAAAATGCTCTAGTTTGTTATCAACCGAAAGTGTTGCAGAAGTGAATACAAAGCCTGCGCCCGTGTCTTGCATCATTTGAGCAAACTTAGCTGATACATTCAATGGCGTTATATTAATTGTTAAATAACGGCGCGTTGTTTCATACCAATAACTAAAGCCGGTTTGGGCTGTATCAAAAACCCGCTCTAACTGCCCTTTAAACGCAAGTGCACGTTCAAATGGATGCTCAATTTTGTCGCTTCTATCTAGGCAAAGCTTGAGTACTTGATAAACAAAATCTAAATCACTGATCACACGATGGAGCGCCGCGCAAATTTGTTTATCGCTTAGTTTTTCTCGCCAATCGCCACGGCTGCCATCAACACCAAATTGTAATCGTAAATCAGCAACGCTTGTCTCAAGCTTGTTTAAGCTTTTACCAAGTTGCAGCATATCGGGAATTTCAGCTCTATAAATAGCACGTAAATCATTAATTAAATCTACCAACTTTTTAGTGCTTAAACTTTCACCAAAGTAATCACTAGCAATTTCGCTTAACTGATGGGCTTCATCAAATATATATGCGTCGGCTTTTGGCATAAGTTCAGCAAAGCCACTTTCTTTTACAGCCATATCAGCAAAAAACAAGTGGTGATTAATAACAACCACATCAGCATCGGCCGCAGTTAAACGTGCTTTGCGTATATAACAGCTTTGAAAATCTGGACACTCTTTGCCTAAACAATTATCGGCTGTTGAATTTACATAAGGCAGTACTTTGGCATCATCTTCTATACCTATGCAATCGGCTAAATCGCCCGATTGTGTTTCGCTTGCAAACTTAGCTACCATAGCTAGTTGATGCATTACGTCAGAGTCGTCAGTAGGTACATGTGCAACATGTTGATTAAGTCGGTAGGTGCATAGGTAATTGGCGCGCCCTTTTAATAAGGCGGTTTTTTTTGAAGCACTTAAAGCTTTAACTAGTTGCGGTAAATCTCGGTGATAAAGCTGCTCTTGTAGAGCTTTAGAACCTGTTGATATTATCGTGCGCCCTTTTGACTTAAGTGCAGGGGCTAAATATGCAAATGTTTTACCCGTACCCGTGCCTGCTTCAACAACTAATTGCGAACTGTTTTTTAATGCATCCGCAACAGCTATTGCCATATCAATTTGTGGTTGGCGAGGCATATACCCATCTAAAGATAACGCTAAAGGCCCGGTTGCACTAAACAGCTGTTTGATAATACCAATCACTTTAAAATAAATAATAGCGGGATTTTACGTAAGCAAAGCATTAAGGGCAAGTAATTACAAAACCCACTTTTACTTTACGAATTAATACGCACTTTAAATAGTGAAATTAATCATTCGATTTTACAATACACTGTGTATTTATAACGTACATTTAATTTAATAATGACAATATTTACAAAGCCTAATTTCCTATTAACTCTTACTAAAAATAATCCGTATTAAAAGCTATATTTAGGCATAAAAACTGTGACTCTGAAATATTACAGGAGTACCATACGCGGGTTTATAATCCTCTTTTTCGTGTGTCGTTAAAAAAATAGTAAGGTTAGCCAATGAATGCTTGGTATCTCATTTGTTTTCTCTCTGCCATTGCAATTTTTATTGCTTTTGCAAACCAATATATCCTCAAAATGCAAACTACAATTGCCATTACTACAGGCTCAGTTGTTATTTCTTTATTATTGATTATTGCCGTTAAATTATTAGGCGATCAAAATGCGTTAGCCATGACCCAAATTGTTTCCAGTATTAACTTTAACGAGTTATTACTCAAAGGTATGCTCGGATTTTTACTTTATGCTGGCGCATTGGAAATTAACCTTATGGCGCTTCGTAAACAGCGCTGGGAAATAACCGCACTAGTGCTATTTTCTACTATTGCTTCCACTTTTATAGTCGGTTATTTAAGTTTTTATCTGTTTGCCTTATTTGGCTTTGATGTACCGTTTATATACTGTTTATTATTTGGCGCGCTTATTAGCCCAACCGATCCTATTGCCGTACTTGCTATTATTAAACAAATGCGAGCGCCAGAAGGAATCTCAGTTCAAGTAGAAGGTGAGTCGCTATTTAACGACGGTATTGGTTTAGTAATATTTACGACCATTTTTTCGGTTGCTTTTTATGGCACCGATGCACAATTTGGCGATATAGCAGAACTCTTTTTTGTAGACGCCCTAGGCGGCATTGCGTTTGGTTTGGTTATCGCTTTGGTTGGCCACTTTTTAATTATTAACAGCCGCGATGTAAACATTCGCTTATTGATAACCTTAACTATTCCTACCGCAGGTTTTGCTGCTGCAAATATTTGGGAAATATCAGGCGCACTTGCCATGGTAACGAGCGGCATATTAATGGGTAACATTACTCGTACTAAAGCAACTGAGCGCACGGGGCCTGAAGACACTCGTTACGTAAAAGATTTTTGGCATGCAACCGATAGCTTTTTAAATGCCCTACTGTTTTTAATAATAGGTATGCTAATAGTGACGATGCCAATCACGCTTGGTGAAATTGGCTTAGGCTTACTAATGGTACCTGCAGTATTACTAGCACGCTTTATTAGTGTAGGCGCACCCTTTGTTATCTTTAAACGCTTTAGAAGTTACGATAAACACAGTGTTAAAATTTTAACCTGGGGTGGGCTACGCGGTGGTCTTGCACTGGCAATGGCGGCAGCAATCCCACGCGAGCAAGTTTTTGTAGGCGGCTCTGACCTACATAACCTAATCGTTATTGTTACCTACGTTGTGGTTATATTTTCTATTATTGTACAAGGCTTAACTATTTCGCCGCTTATTCAAAGCAGCATTAAGTCAGCTGAGCAAGCAAAGTAATAAATGCTTTGTGAGCAATCAACTCAGTAACCAAGTTATTATATAAATCACTTGGTTACTGTTACTCACATGTTACAAAAACACTTTAAAGTTCTATAAATTGTTATCCTTTTTATTTATCTTCTTTGTTTAAATTAATCCGCTTGAAATGCAAATGAAAACAATTATAATTTTGGCTTTTCCTCTGTAGGGCTTTTCAATGTCCAAAAATAATTCTCACGTGTTTTTAAATTTGGTATCTATGGGCAAACGACAATTTCATTGTTTTTTTGTGCTTTTTATAATGGCTATGGCAAGCTTTAATGTGTCGGCCTCACCTAATGAGCAAACAAAAATAAAACAAATTGCACAGCTTGCAGAGTATATAGGTGTAGATTACGTGGCAGCTGTTGGAAATGGTGAAATACTAGACCCCGACGAATATCAAGAAATGACTGAATTTTCGCACGTTATTATTGAGCAAGCTGGACAGCTATCAAGCCAAACCAATGAGTTTGATACAGTAAAGGCACAAGCTAAAGCACTGCATACAGCGATTGCTAATAAAGCGAGTGTTGCCGATGTACGTGCAGCAAGCTCAGCGCTTCGTGAGTCGCTGCTTACCTTTATGCCACAACTATCGTTACCTACATCGCTGCTTCCGGTTGAGCAAACTAAAGCACTTTTTGCTACTAACTGCTCAATGTGTCACGGCCAAAGTGGTCAAGGCGACGGCCCGCTTGCAAAAGATTTATCGCCAGAACCTACCAACTTTACCGACGAAGAACGTGCAACTAACCGCTCATTAATGGGGTTGTTTGACGCTGTAAGTAACGGCATTGACGACACACCTATGGTTGCTTTTACCCAATTTAATGAACAACAACGATGGTCTTTAGCTTTCTATGTAGGTAGCTTGGCATTTAAAGATGTTCAAAAACCACAAAATGTAGAACAAAACATTACCGCTTCGCAGATTGTAAACCTAAACCCTGCACAATTATCGGCAGGTCAAAGTGAAGCACAAGCACATTACGTTAAATGGCTTCGTGGTAATCCAGAGCAATTATTTAGCGCTAACAAAAATCCGATAACAGTTACTCGCACGCAATTACTTGCAGCGCAAGCCGCGCATGCTAAAGGCAATTACTCACAAGCAAGTGATTTAGCAATTAGCGCATACTTAGATGGCTTTGAGCTTGTTGAAAACAACTTAAATGCCTACGACGAAACACTGCGTAAAAACATCGAAGTACAGCTGATGAACCTGCGCCAAACATTCAAAAACGAAAAAGATACAGCCGTCGTTGCCGAAAAAGTAAGTGCGGCACTAACACAACTAGCTAAAGCAGATAGCATGCTAAACGAAACCAAGCTAACTGATGGCGCTCTACTTTCAGCGAGTTTAATAATATTACTGCGAGAAGGCTTAGAGGCACTCTTAGTTATTATTGCCCTTATGACTGTGCTTATTAAAACGAAACGTCAAGATGCGCTTAAATACGTACATATTGGCTGGGTAACAGCACTTATTGCCGGTGGCTTAACATGGGCTGCTGCGCAAACATTAATAGAAATAAGTGGTGCAAGTCGCGAAGTTATGGAAGGTGCTGGCGCATTGTTTGCCGCTGTAATTTTACTGTATGTTGGCGTATGGATGCACAGTAAAACAAGTGCTCAACAATGGCAAAAATATATAAAAGACAATATAGATAAGCGTCTTGAGTCGGGGACACTTTGGGGATTAGCGGGGCTTTCTTTTATTGCCGTATACCGTGAAGTATTCGAAACCGTATTGTTTTATCAGTCTTTATTAACGCAAAGCTCGCCTGCTCAATATTCATCTATTGCATCGGGTTTTGCGATAGCTGTAGCAATACTGGCTATTATTACGTGGGTATTAATTAAGTACTCAATTAAATTACCGGTTGCTAAGTTTTTTGCAATTACCACTTACCTATTATTTGCACTCTCGTTTGTGCTTATGGGCAAAGCCGTTATTGCATTACAAGAGGCCGATATAATAGGTATTGCCCCGCTACCAATGAGCTTGGAAATAGCATGGCTTGGTATTAAGTCAACATGGCAAGGTATTGTAGCTCAGGTATGTGTGTTCGCTATATTTAGCTTTTATATATTTAAAAGCAAAAACCAAGAGTAATGCCAATCTGCTTAAGAGTTTAAGCTAATTGGCATAAGCAAAATACATAGTAAAAAGGCCCGCAAGGGCCTTTTTAGTTAATTGCTTATGTATTTAGTAAAGCTGGTATTTTCAAGCCCATGTATCTAAATGGGGGTTTTCGTCATCGTCTACGTTAGACTTTTTTTTACTACTTTGATCATCAAGCATATTGAGCTTTTTCTTTTTCTGTAACTCACGCCTTTTTTTATTCTCTAGTTCAACTTTTTCAGTAGCCGATCCACTTTGCACACCCGCAATATGGAAAGCGCCTTTTGACTCAACTTCTAGCCTGGTGATTCTTCCTAAATAAGGGATCATGATATCCATACGTACTTCCTTATTTAACTGTTTGATTATCAAAATGCTAAATTTGAATGATAAACAAACAATTATTCGCTAAAATTGCGCTTATTATCTTAATATTATCGACAGTTATAACATATGCTTTAATTAAGCTAAAAAAAACTTGCCATAATATCGCTGTTTATGTTTTTATGAATGCGAAATTTATTTAAACAGATAACAACTGCACGTTAACAAAGCAACGGGCAGTTATATAGGATAAAAAATGCGCTTAAACCTGACAACAGTACATCATCACCACCATTCACCGGAATAACCTGTCAGGTCTTTCGCTGAGAGGTTATTCCTAAAAGGAACCTCTGGCGATTCAAATAACATTGATTCATTTTCGCCCTGAGGTTCCCCTCGGGGTTTTTAGTTTTTAAATTAAAGGAAAATGAATAATGAACAACAGTAATCGTCTACGTATCGCCATCCAAAAAGGCGGCCGCCTATCTAAAGATTGTCAAGATCTGTTAAAACAGTTAGGTGTTAAACTTAACCTTCGTGAACAACGCTTAATTGCACACTCAACTAATATGCCAATTGACGTACTACGTGTGCGCGATGACGATATTCCGGGTTTAGTAATGGACGGTGTATGTGACTTAGGTATTGTTGGCGAAAACGTACTAGTAGAAGTTCAAGCAGAACGTGAACGCCAAGGTGTTCCAAGCGAAGTAAACAAACTTTCAAAACTAGATTTTGGTTACTGTCGTCTTGCACTTGCATGGCCACAAGAGCTAGGCGCTCGCGATAAAAGCTGGTTTGAAGGCAAACGTATTGCAACTACCTACCCAGAAATTTTAACTCAGTGGTTAAAGCGCGAAGGCATTAACGCAAGTACAGTAATGCTTACTGGCTCTGTTGAAGTAGCACCACGTGCAGGTTTATCTGATGCAATTTGTGATTTGGTATCTACTGGCGCAACACTTGAAGCTAACGGCTTAATTCAAGGTGATACAATTTTAGAATCAAACGCATGTTTAATTCAAAATAAAGATCTGCAAGACGCTGACAAACTAGCACTAATCAATAAGCTTATGCCGCGCCTACGTGGTGTTAGACAAGCTAAAGAAAGCAAATACATCATGCTACACGCACCAAAAAATAAACTTGATGAAATTTGTGAAATTTTACCTGGTTCTGGTCAACCGACTCTACTTGCCCTTGCGGGTAATGAAGAATACGTAGCACTTCACATGGTAAGCAGCGAAACATTATTTTGGGAAACAATGGAGCAGTTAAAGGCCCTAGGCGCTAACTCTATTTTAGTTATGCCAATTGAAAAAATGATGGAGTAAGTACCATGCTTCGTTGGAATGAGGAATCTTCACAAGTACAAGCAGCGGCGCTAATGCGCCCTGCAGTTTCTGTAAGCGCAAAGGTTGAAGCAATATGTAAAACTATTTTAGCTAATGTAAAAGAGCAAGGCGATGAAGCCTTACTTAGCATGGCCAAAGAGTTTGATAATAGAGCTAACCCACGTTTGCGTGTACCGCTAGATGAAATTAACGCATCAGAGCAAGCACTAAGTGCTGAGCTTAAATACGCAATTGACACCGCTTATGCAAATGTTAAACGTTTTCACGAAGCGCAGTTGCCAAAAGATATTAAATTATCAACCCAACCAGGCGTTGTATGTGAACTGAAATATCAAGCCATCGAAGCAGTCGGTATTTATGTACCCGGTGGCAGTGCTCCGCTGCCATCGTCGGTTATTATGCAAGGTGTATTAGCACAGTTAAGCGGCGCTAAAACCGTTGTACTAGCTACGCCTGTACAAGGTGATAAAGCAATTAACCCTGCTATTTTATATGCAGCTAAGTTATGTGGCATTACTACTTTGATAGAAAGTGGTGGCGCAGGCGCAATTGCAGCAATGGCTTATGGCACCGAATCGGTTCCTAAAGTAAACAAAATTTTTGGCCCAGGTAATAGCTTCGTAACAATGGCTAAACAGCTCGTTGCGCAAACTATCCCAGGTATGGCAATTGATATGCCAGCAGGTCCGTCTGAAGTATTAGTTATAGCAGATGAACGTGCAAACCCAGAATTTATAGCCGCCGATTTACTCTCACAAGCAGAGCACGGCGCAGACTCGCAGGTTATTTTATTATGTAACAGCGAAAGTATTATAGAACAAACTCAGCAGGCACTTACACGCCAATTAGCTAATTTGAGCCGCAAAGAAACAGCCGAGCAAGCGCTCGCTAATTCTTCACTTATTTTGGTTGATTCAGTTGAGCAAGCATTTGATGTATCGGCGCAATATGGACCAGAGCACTTAATTTTACAACTAGGCGATGCAACACCTTACCTAGATAAAGTTAAAAATGCAGGCTCAGTATTTGTAGGTGACTACACACCAGAATCTGCAGGCGATTACGCATCGGGTACTAACCACGTGTTACCAACATATGGTTACAGTGCAACTTACTCGAGTTTAAACTTGCTTGATTTTTTCCGTACATACACAGTGCAAACAATTACTAAAAGTGGTTTAACGCAGCTTTCAAAAGCAATTTTACCACTTGCAGATGCAGAAGGCCTTGATGCCCACGCTAATGCGGTTTCAATTCGTTTAGAGGCAATTAAAAATGAGCAATGAGAGCGCACAAGCGTCTAGCTTATTACCTAAGAATATTGCAGCCCTTGCTGCATACAGCTCTGCAAAAAGTGAAAAGCTAACCGGTACTACGTGGCTAAATGCTAACGAAAGCCCGTATGCTAAAAATCTTGAACTGAGTATTGAGGATTTAAATCGCTACCCCGACCCACAACCGCAACTGGTTATTGACCGTTACGCCGCTTATACAGAGCTTGAAAGCGAAAATGTATTAATGACGCGCGGCGCAGATGAAGGCATTGAGCTTTTAGTGCGCACATACTGTGAGCCAGCTAAAGATAGTATTGCGCTATTTTTACCAACCTACGGTATGTACAAAGTTACCGCCGATACACACAATGTTAGTATTAACGCGCTTACCCAAGAGTTATTATTAAATGGCAGTGCTGACGAAATAGTCGCAGCTGTTGGCAGCTCAAAACTGGTATTTATTTGTAACCCAAATAATCCAACGGGCAGCCTAACACCACTTGATAAAGTAAAAGCGATTGCAACAGCACTTATGGGTAAAGCACTGGTTATTGTTGACGAAGCCTATATAGAGTTTTGCCCAGAGCAAAGCGCCACAAAACTTATTAATGAGTTTAGTAATGTAGTGGTTTTGCGTACGCTTTCTAAAGCCTTTGCGCTAGCAGGGCTCAGAACGGGCTTTACGCTTGCACAAGCAGCAACACTAGCGCCAATTCGTAAAGTTATTGCGCCGTATCCGGTATCTGGCGTTGTAGCAAGTATTGCAGCGCAAGCAATTGCACCCGATGCAATTACATCAATGCGCCGCCAAGTTACTATTTTAAATAGCTTAAAAGCTAAGTTGGTAGATTGGCTAAACGCCTCCCCTGCTGCATTAAAAATTCTCACTGGTGAAGGTAACTTTGTTACTTTAAAATTAGCCGATAAAAACTACTTTAAAATTGCACTTGAGCAAGGTTTGGTTATGCGCGCTTTTACACTATACGGTGAAGACGACTGGCTACGAATTTCAATTGGCAGTGAACAAGAACTTGAACAAGTAAAAATTTGGTTAGATGGCTTACAAACGCCGGCTACCGCAGCATCTTTAGCAGGAAACGAAGTATCATGAGTAACCCCTATTTATTTATAGACCGCGACGGCACTATTATTGAAGAGCCAATTACCGACAAACAGGTAGATAGCCTTGAAAAGCTAGCATTTTTACCTGGTGTTATTCCTGCGTTATTACAATTACAAGCCGCAGGTTACCGTTTAGTAATGGTGTCTAACCAAGATGGTTTAGGCACAGATAGCTTTCCTACTGCTGATTTTGACATAGCACAAGACAAAATGATGGACATAATGCAAAGCCAAGGCATTAGCTTTGACGAGGTATTAATTTGCCCACACTTTGATGAGCAAAACTGTGATTGCCGCAAACCTAAAACGGGCTTACTTACCGAGCTTATGCGCTCTGGCAAAGTAGACTTAGCGCGCTCTTTTGTTATTGGCGACCGCGAGACTGATATTGGCCTTGCTCAAAATCTATGTTGTGAAGGTATTTTATACGACGGCGATTGGAGTGCGATAGTAACTAAATTGACTACCGCAAACCGCGAAGGTCGTGTTACACGCAACACAAAAGAAACCCAAATTGATGTAGCCATAAACTTAGATCAAACTAAAAATGGCAGCATAGACACCGGACTTGGCTTTTTTGATCACATGCTTGATCAAATTCGCACCCACGCAAACATTGGTTTAAACATTAAAGCCAAAGGCGATTTACACATAGACGAGCACCACCTTGTTGAAGACATTGGTATTGCTCTTGGTGTCGCACTTAAACAAGCGCTTGGCACTAAATCGCAAATTGCACGCTATGGTTTTGCGCTTCCTATGGACGAGTGTAAAGCTGAAGCACAAATTGATTTATCGGGCCGTGCATCATTTGTATTAAACGCTAACTTTAGCCGCGAAAAAGCAGGCGACTTAGACGTGCAAATGGTTGAGCACTTTTTCAAAAGCTTGAGTGATAACGCCGCAATTAGCCTTATTTTATCGGTAAGCGACGGTAACTGTCATCACCAAGTAGAAGGCTTATTTAAAGCGTTCTCACGTGCTCTTCGTATGGCAGTAGCACAAGACACGACCCAACAAACAGCCAGCTCTAAGGGATGTTTATGATTGCCATAATTAATACCGGTTGTGCCAATATAAATTCAGTACGCTTTGCGTTTGAACGCCTAGGCCAAACGCCAACAGTAATTACTTCACCAGAGCAATTAGCGGGTTTTGAGCGCGCTATACTACCAGGTGTAGGTCACGCGTCGGTTGCTATGAAACGCCTAGTAGATAACGGCTGGCAACAAGCTATAAATGAATACCAGCGCCCGCTTATGGGTATTTGTTTAGGTATGCAGTTACTGTGCGAAAGCACCGAAGAAGGTAACGTACAGTGCCTAGGTAAAATACCAGGACAAGTAAAAGCGCTTGATGTAGGCAACTTAACGTCGCCGCATATGGGTTGGAATAACTTAAGCGTTAACAAAGAGCATGCATTAACTAAAGGGCTAACGCTTGATGAGCAAGTTTATTTTGTTCACAGCTTTGCGCATACCGTAAACGACGCCACACTAGTGAGCGGCGAATATGGTCAAACCTTTTCAGCCATTGTTGCTAAAGACAATTACGCAGGCATGCAATTTCACCCAGAGCGCAGCGCAAAAGTTGGCGCACGTTTATTACAAAATTTTGTTGATTGGCAGTTGTAAGCTGCCCATTAACTAACAAAAAAGAGATTATTTGTGATTATTCCAGCATTAGACGTATTACAAAATCAAATTGTGCGCTTGTACCAAGGTAAATACGACACAGCACAGTTTTACCCTTTCGAACTTGGCGCGCGTTTAAAAGAATACACCGACAGCGGCGCGGGTAAACTACACCTTGTTGATTTAGAAGGTGCACGCGATCCAAGTAAAAAACAGTGGAAACATATTCAAGCTGCAACCAAAGCACTTAACGTACCGTATCAAGTGGGCGGCGGTATTCGCTCAGAGCAAGATGTAAGTGATTGGCTAAAAGCCGGTGCAAACCAAGTTGTTATTGGTTCAATGGCAGTAGAAAAACGCGAACAAGTAAAAGCCTGGATTGAGCAATTTGGCGCAGAGCATTTTGTAATTGCTCTTGATGTAAATAAAACAGCCACGGGCTGGGCACCAGCAACGCACGGTTGGTTAAGTGAATCTGAATTTGGTTTACTTGAGCTGGTAGATTTTTATGTAAGCTTAGGTGTTATTGATTTTTTATGCACGGACATCAGTAAAGATGGCACCATGACAGGTCCATCGTTTGAGCTTTACGAAGACCTAACTCGCCACAACAGCACAATTAAAGTGCAAGCCTCAGGTGGCGTAAGCTCACTAGATGACATTAAAAAGCTTAAAGAGCTTGGTGTGGGCGGCGTTATTTTAGGTAAATCATTGCTTGATGGCGCATTTAGCGTTGAGGAGGCATTGGCATGTTATCAAAACGCATAATCCCGTGTTTAGACGTTAAAGACGGCCAAGTAGTTAAAGGCGTTAAGTTTAAAGGCCATGAAATAGTTGGCGATATTTTAACAATGGCTAAAGCCTATAGCGAAGCTGGCGCCGATGAACTGGTTTTTTACGAAATCAGCGCAAGCGTTGAAAAACGCCTACTTGATGTAAACTGGGTAGAGAGCATTGCACGTAATATCGATATTCCATTTTGTGTAGCGGGCGGTATTAAATCAGTGGCTGATGCAGCGCGGGTACTTGAGCGCGGCGCAGACAAAATCAGCATTAACAGCCCTGCTATTGCGCGTCCTGAACTTATTAAAGAATTACACGATGAGTTTGGTAAGCAATGTGTTGTTGTCGGTATTGATAGCTTTTTTGATGAAATTACCGGCGAGTATTTAGTGTACCAATTAACCGGCGATCCTAATGCATCAAGCCGTACGCGCTATAAAACACAAGAATGGGTTAAACGCGTACAAGACCTAGGCGCAGGCGAAATTGTATTAAACTGTATGAACCAAGATGGCGTTCGTAACGGTTACGACAACGAGCAACTAAGTAAAATTCGCGAGCTGTGTGACATTCCTTTAATCGCCTCTGGCGGTGCGGGTAGTATGCAAGATTTTGTTGATGTATTTAAACAAAGCAAAGTAGATGGTGCATTAGCTGCCAGCGTTTTTCATAAAAATGTGATTAACATTGGCGAACTAAAACAATTTTTAACAGATAACCAAGTGGCAGCAAGATTATGCAAGTAACACAACAAAACCAAGCTCAGGTCGATTTCGCTAAAAGTGACATGATCCCTGCTATTATTCAAGATGCCCGCTCTGGTGTTATTTTAATGCAAGGCTTTATGAACAGCGAAGCACTCGCTGTTACGCTTGATACCAATAAGGTAACGTTTTACTCGCGTTCAAAATCGCGTTTATGGACTAAAGGCGAGTCATCAGAAAACTACTTAAACGTAGTATCTGTGCATACAGATTGTGACTACGATTCAATTTTAGTACTTGCCAACCCAGAAGGCCCAACATGCCACTTAGGCACACAAAGCTGTTTTGGTGATGAAGCAAAACCAAGTTTAAGCTTTTTGGCACAGTTAGAAGATGTGATTGTTGCGCGTAAAAACGACGACCCTGAAAAAAGCTACACAGCGTCATTATTTGCAAAAGACTTAAGCCGTAGTTGTCAAAAAGTAGGTGAAGAAGGCGTAGAAGTTGCTCTTGCCGCTATGAAACACGATAACGATGAGCTAACAAACGAGTCTGCTGATTTAATTTATCACCTGACAGTATTACTACAACGCCAAGGCTTAGCCCTTGAAGATGTAGTTAAATGCTTGCAAGGTCGCCATAAATAGCATTAGTTGCAACTAACAAAGAGGCTCATATTTATATGGGCCTTTTTATTTTTACAGTAAATCACGTGTGATATAGTGCGTGGCTAAATTAATCGGTTACTGTGAAACATGAAAAACTATATTATTCCTTCTATTGTCGCGTTTATTTTAGCGGGCTGTACCAGCAAAACTAATCAGACTACAACTACAACAACCACTACTACTACAACGAATCAGTCTGTAAAAACCACAGTAACACCCGACGAATGCAGCACCATAAATAACCTTATAAGCAGTTATGAGTCTGGTTTTAATTCAATCAAAACAGATAAAGTAAATAACCAGTTTACTAATCAATGGCGTACTAGTGCTCATATGATTGGAGCAAACTGTACGGTTACTTTAAATAAGTCAGAGCAAGCAAGCTACCAATGCCAAACACCTGTTAAAACACAAACGCAAACAATAAAGTCTCATCAAAAACTGGCTAAGCAATTACGCCAATGCTTAACCAAAACAGGTTGGTTGGAAAGCCAAAAAGAAACAGCAAGTTCAATTTACAGCACCTTTGTACTTGATACTAAAACCCCAGTCATTACACTTGCTACTAATCAAGAAGGTAACGGGTTTTCTTCTCGCTTTGAAATTGCACCACCACTAGGACTTTAATATGCGCCAATTAAATCAAAACAAAAAACAATCTAAATTTAAAACTGATTGCCTAGGAATATGCGAAAGGCGCAGCGGTTACTGCACCGGTTGTGGGCGTACTAACGAAGAAATTTTTGATTGGATAATATTATCTGAAGATGAAAAAAAAGCGATTTTAGAAACACCACGAGCAGACGCTAACTCATAACAAATAAAGCCTTTAAATGTTAAAAGTAACAGTTAATTGATTAACTAAAAACTTTTTACGTGTTGTGGCTATTCATTTAGTTGCGCTAATACAGCTTTCGACTACTTGCTCAAATGAGTTATTAATATCTATATTTATAACATTGGGCTCATCTTCTTTTGGTACTTCTAGCGTTTCAAATTGGCTTTTGAGTAAATCAACAGGCATAAAATGCCCTTTTCTGTCCTGCATACGGCTTTTAACCAGTTCAAAATCACCATAAAGATGTAAAAAGGTAATACCTATATTTCCGTCACATATTTGTTCTCGGTATTTCTTTTTTAATGCAGAGCAGACTATTACCGCAATTTCATTTTTCTTTTCAATGCTAAATGCAGCATCACGTATTCTTTCTAGCCAAGGCACACGATCAGCATCGTTTAAAGGCTGCCCAGATGACATTTTTAATATATTAGCCTTGGGATGTAAGTCGTCTCCGTCGATAAATTTAGCGCCAATGCGCTTTGCTAATGCATCACCCACACTTGACTTTCCTGTGCTTGAAACCCCCATTACAATATAAACACGACCTACATTTGTGTTACTCATGTATTTACCCTCGCCTTAATTTAATAATTAATTATTTTCAATGTATATATTATATTGAGTTACGGGTAACATGTTACCCGTAACAAATACGAAAGTGAAGTTAAACACACTAAACATCATAATTCACACTGAATATAAGTAGGGAAAAATGTCAGATTTATCATTAATACTAACAGCGGCAGGCTCCATATTTTTATTGCTTTTCTTAGTAATGAAAGTACGACTACATGCTGTCGTCTCTTTGATCCTTGTTTCTATGATTGCAGGATTATTCTCAGGAATGAGCCCAGAAATAATTGCCGCTACAATTCAAAAAGGAATGGCCGGAACACTAGGCTTTGTAGCGGTTGTGGTCGCTTTAGGTGCCATGTTTGGCAAAGTAATGGAAGAAACCGGCGCGCTGGATCGTATTGCCCACACTCTTTTACACCGTTTTGGAGAAAAAAACGCTAATTGGGCGCTTACCTTTACGGGCTTTATTTGTGCCCTCCCCCTCTTTTTTGATGTAGCCGTTGTACTTTTAATCGGTATTGTTTTTGCTGTGGTACGAAAAGGCGGTGGCAGCGTTGTTAAAATTGGTATTGGGCTACTTGCTGGGATAGCGTCTTGTCAGGCGTTTCTTATTCCTGCGCCAGGGCCGATTTTGGTTGCCTCTCAATTAGGCGCTGACTATGGTTATATGATTTTATTTGGCCTTATTGCTGCCATACCGGCAATGATTATAGGAGGTCCAATTTGGGGCTCTATTATTTCTAAATCTATTCATGTAGAACTCCCACAACACGAACAAATCGACGATAACCAAAGAGTTGGTAAAGGCGCGCCTAGTTTTGGATTAGCATTAGGTTTAATTGCTCTGCCGTTAATTATGATTAGTTTAAATACTATTGGTAGCCGCTTTGTTGAAAAAGACTCTGATTTATATAATTGGTTAGCCTTTATAGGTCATCCATTTACAGCAATTTTAGTTGCCTGCCTAATGGCATTTTATTTGCTCGGTGCAAGGCGCGGTGTCCCTAATGCTAGAATCATGGAAATTTGTGGTAGTGCCTTACAACCTGCGGGAATTATTATTCTTGTCACTGGTGCCGGTGGGGTATTTAAACAAGTATTAGTTGATTCAGGAGTAGGTACGGCACTAGGTAATTACTTAGCTGGCTCAGGCTTACCGATTGTAATACTCGCTTTTGTATTATCAGCCGCTGTGCGGGTTATTCAAGGCTCTGCGACTGTAGCTATGCTTACAGCGTGTGGCTTAATTATTCCAATGCTTCAGCCTTTAGGCCTTGATGGAGCGCAGCTTGCCGCTGTCACCATCGCTATTGGTGGGGGCTCTATTGTGCTCTCCCATGTAAACGACTCAGGATTTTGGTTAGCGAGTCGCTATCTCGGTTTGAGCGAAATGCAAACTCTTAAAACGTGGACAGTAATGGAAACTATTATTGGTACTGTTGGCGCACTTGTCGCTATGATTATTTCTCTGTTTTTGTAAATTTACAATACGTAGATTTATCATCACACATATAAAAATTACCTGAGCCTTTTGTTATTTAGGCTCAGGTAATTAGGCTCAGGTAATTTAAGTATTTAAACACTCTCACCTAGATGAACTATATAACCAGTATCAATTACTTGCTTATAATTCATGCTAGTATCCAAATCGGAATTAATGCGGCTCAACAACTCTCTTCCCGCAACATTACCTATCTGATAACGAGGGGTGATCACACTTGCTAATTGAGGCACCATTGCTTGGCCAATATCATGACCATGAAAACCCACAATCCCTATTTGGCTAGGCACTAAAATGTTGTTTCGCTGGCATTCAAAAATAGCCCCAATTGCTAAATCATCATTAGTACAAAACAAACAGTCAGTATTTGGGTAGTCAGTACGCGCTTTTTGTAAAAGTTCAGCGCCTAAACTATAAGATGAAGCTTGATCAGTCATCACACTTTTAGGCGTAAAGCCTTTAGCTAACATAGCATCTGAATAACCTTGAAATTTTAGGCGTGTTCGTACATCGAGCCTTGCACCTATATAAACAATATTGCGATAGCCTTTATTTAAAAGTGCCGTCGTCATATCAAAAGCGGCTTTAACGTTATCAAAACCAATCGCTTGCTGCATAGGAGAGTGATGAGTATCCATTATTTCAATCACAGGTACGCCTGACGTTTCAATCATTTTTAGCGTTCTGTCTGTGTGTGTGGTTTCTGATAAAATTAAACCATCAACGTGATACGACAATAGATACTCAACCCGTTTTTCTTCAATTTCAGGGTTATAACCATAATGGGCTAACATTGTTTGATACCCTGCAGGCCCTGTTACATCTTCAATGCCTTTTATAACTTGAGCAAACACGTGATTCGTTAACGATGGGACTAGTACACCAATAGAGTAACTTTTAGCATTAGAGAGTAAATCAGGGGCTTTATTTGCAATGTAACCTAGCGTATCAATAGCTGCACTAATTTTAGTGCGAGTAGACTCTGATACTTTTTCGGGATTACGTAAATAACGACTCACCGTCATTTTGGTTACACCAACCGCATCGGCAATATCTTGAAGAGAAGAACGTTTGTTTTTTTTCATCACACACAATTAAATAAAATGTTACTTGTAACATACCAACTATTGTGAAAAATCACTACTTTTAGCCCATTTTATTTAGGTTAAAGTAATAAATATTTAGCCTACCGCCTGTATTTAAACTGTAGCTAAATGAATGGCTAAAAAGGTTTAGAA
The DNA here is from genome assembly GCF_011378805.1 of Pseudoalteromonas sp. Z9A6. NCBI lineage: Bacteria > Pseudomonadati > Pseudomonadota > Gammaproteobacteria > Alteromonadales > Pseudoalteromonadaceae > Pseudoalteromonas > Pseudoalteromonas sp. Z9A6. The sequence continues at coordinate 66,690 of NZ_WTKZ01000002.1, read as the reverse complement.
AACCTAAACCTTTTTAACAAACAATACTGTATTTACAGTAAAGCTGAACAAGCATTTCTAATTAATGTAATTTTAAGCTTTATCGAGCGCTTGGCTTACATCGGCAATTATATCTACAATGTTTTCAATACCGACCGACAAACGAATTAAATCGCGACTTACGCCCGCATTAGCAAGCTCTTCATCATTTAATTGGCGGTGTGTGGTTGACGCTGGATGACATGCAAGCGACTTGGCATCGCCAATATTAACTAAGCGTAAAATCATGTTTAGCGCATCAATAAAACGAGTACCCGCTTCTAGGCCACCAGCAATACCAAAGCTTAAAATACCCGATGCTTTACCACTGGTAATTTTTTGGCTTATTTCGTTATACGGGCTTGATTTAAGCGCTGCGTAATTAACCCAAAGCACTTTTGGATGATTTTCTAAATACTCAGCTAACTGCTGTGCATTTTCGCAGTGGCGATCCATTCTTAAACCTAAGGTTTCAAGGCCGATTAAAATGTCAGATGCGTTTTTAGGCGCAAGCGCTGCGCCAGTATTTCTAAGTGGCACTACTCTGCAGCGACCGATAAATGCAGCTTCAGCAAAAGCTTCGGTATAAACCACATTGTGATACGACGGATCGGGCTCGTTCATCATTGCAAAACGCGTGGCATTCGCTTTCCAATCAAACTTACCAGAGTCGACAATCATGCCGCCAATGGCAGTACCGTGCCCGTTTATGTACTTTGTCAGCGAGTGAACCACTATATCGGCGCCCAGCTCAAATGGGCGGCATAAATACGGCGTAGCCACGGTATTATCAACAATAAGCGGCACACCTTTGCTGTGTGCAATACGTGCTAAACGTTCAATATCAACAATATTACCTGCTGGATTACCAATAGATTCACAAAAAACAGCACGGGTGTTGTCGTCAATTGCATTCTCGAACGCGGTAAAGTCATCGGCTTTAATCATGCGTGCTTCAATACCTTGCCTAGGTAGTGTATGAGCAAATAAGTTATACGTACCACCATATACTTGGCTGGTGCTTACAATATTAGTGCCTACTTCGCACAAACATTGAATAGCATACGTAATAGCAGCCATCCCAGAGGCAACAGCTAGCCCACCAATACCCCCTTCCATTACTGCAATACGTTGTTCAAGTACGGCATTGGTTGGGTTCATTATGCGGGTGTAAATATTTCCAGGTACTTTTAAATCGAATAAATCAGCGCCATGCTGCGTGTTATCAAATGTATAAGAAGAAGTGTGATAAATAGGCACGGCTGCCGATTTGGTCGTAGCCTCAGATTCGTAACCGTGGTGCAGTGCTAATGACTCTAATTTCATAATTATTTCCTTCAATTAATTTACCACTAACCTAGCACTTCTTGGTTATAAAATGTACATGAAATATATTAAAGGGTGGTGAGGTGATTTGATTTAAGTTAAAGGCGGATAAGAGCGAGAAGCGGACAGTCGCTCTAAAACACTTTTGGACATAAACTTTTTAGAAAAGCAGTACTCCAATTATCGAACGCTGCCTTTTTAGCATGATAAAGCACTCAGTATGAATCTTACTTGGTATTAAACTTATTCAAATCACATGCGATGTTTCTAGCGACCAGCTCTTATTCAAACTGCCAGTAAAGCGGAGAACCGAACGAATCAAGGTAGTAATCGATAATCGCCCGAACATTCAGCGAAGGATGACGGGCATTCGGGTAGATTGCCGCGATGTGTTGCGACTCCGTTTTTATAGACTTATCCAGCTCCGGCAGTAGTACGATTAGTTCTCCTCGCTTGAGTTGGTCTCCAATCAGCCAATCAGGAAACAGCACGATCCCCATTCCCCCGAGTGCAGCAATCAACAACGTTTCAGCATTATTGGATGACATAAGGGGCGATACTGGATAGTGCACCCATTTCTCCCCGTGCCTACGCATCAGCCAGCGGTTTGGTCCTGACGAACCGCGATAGACCAAGCATTTATGATGGATTAACTCTTCAGGTGATTCAGGTATGCCGTGTCGACGGATATAATCTGGTGATGCAGCTAGATGATAGAACTGCTGGCCAAACACACGAGCATGAAATGAGGAGTCTGTTAGCACGCCAATCCGGAAAATTACGTCAGCTGAATCCCGGTGAGGATCGATGTAATCATCGGTCAGCGTGAGATCAATGCTTAGCCTTGGATATCGTTTAGTTAGACCAGCTAACGCCGGTGCTACATGTCGCTGTCCAAAGAATACCGGTGCGTTTATGCGGACCATACCTGAAGGTTCTAGCGTTCTTTCGTTGAGTTCTCGTCGCGCCTCCTCCAAGCTGCTCGTCATAGCACGTGCATAACGGATAAAAAGGTGGCCGCTTTCCGTCGGAATGATTGCCCGAGTATTACGATAAAAGAGTTGTTGTCCGAGTGCATCTTCTATTTGATGGATAACGCGCGACACCTGAGAGGCTGATATTCCTTTCCCCCGTGCCACCACAGAGAAATTCTGTGTTTCATAAACATTTATATAAATCATCAAGGCGCGTATGTTGATGTTCTCAGGTTTACTCATTTATGCATATCCTGCAAAGGTGTTTATCTAATTGTAGCATTTTTCTCATCCATGTTAAGGCGTAACATTATCTACCTGAACCACAGGAGATTGATATGCAACTGATACTAATTTTAATTGTAATTGCCGGAGGTATGGGGCTGTCCATAGAGGCTGGATTGCTAGGACCACTAGGCGAGGAAGTCGGTGATCTCTGGGCCACCTTTAGTGTATTTGGAGTGGGCGCGGCGCTTACTTTCTTGCTGATGCTATTTTTCAGCCCGCGTAACAGCCCATCGTTCTTTGCACAGCCATCTTGGCAACTGCTTGGCGGCATACTAGGACCTATTTACGTTATTATCCTGACCGTAACAACGCCGGCAATCGGCATCGCCATGACCATGATTGGCATCCTAGCAGGTCAGGTCTTTAAGAGCCTAATAATCGATCACTTTGGCCTACTTGGTACGCCACACAGAAAAATTGACATTAAACGTATAATCGCGCTGATTTTTATCATTGTAGCGCTGGTTATGGTTGCACAAGGCTAAGGTAACTTTATGACTATTATCATGATTATTCTCACCATCATCGGTGGAGCTATGCTGAGTATTCAAGCGGCTATCAACAGCCAGCTTGGAAGTAAAGTTGGTGTATTCAAAAGCGCGTTCCTAACATTTTCGATTGGAGCGCTAGTGACGGGGTTGCTGATCTTTTTCTTCGAACCTAAACACGCCTTGACCCTGATGGACGTTCCTAAATGGCAACTGCTGGGAGCAATGTTTGGTGTGCCATATATCGTTATTATGGTACTGGCCGTTCAGCGCATTGGCGCAGCTGTTGCCACTGTCGCCGTCATTTTTGGGCAGTTGACCATGAGTATGCTGATCGATAATTTCGGTTGGCTGGGAAATGAACCAATTCCATTCTCGCCGAGCCGACTCGGAGCTATTGTTTGCTTGGGCATTGCACTATATTTCATTTACTCTAGCAGCAAGTCAAAAGCCGTACTGGCGAAAGATCCACAACCGCATGCAGCCGCTAATAAATAATTTCAGTAAGTTCTAATGAGCCTCCTCTGAAGAGTGCCAGAAATTTTCTTGGTGCTCTTCAGTTGTTATGATCTGACTCCACAAAAGTAGACACCTAAACCATTCATGTTAACTCGTTTTGGGGCATAAACGAGTTAGTTATAATGTCCGCAAATGGTACTAAGACAATAATCGGCAACCAGCAATATCTAATTTTGAAAAGTTTGGATAATGATGCCTGAGTTACAACTTAAATCCTTTTCTTTTTTTATACTGCATTAGATAACCAAAAGCTTCGATAGGAATATTGTATAAGTGAGCTAGTTTTCATTTTTATAGGCTTCCACTGAGAGTTTTCCAAGCAGTGTTTCTGCACCGAATGCACTTATAAAACAGTTATTATTTACACTTACATAATTTGAAAGTAATGCTTCTTCAATATTTATTTGAAGTGGGGTTATTCCATCTAAACCTGTTTCATCTATAATACATGAAATATCTTCTAAAAGACTGTATTTAACAACTAGCTCTTTCAAGTCCCTAAAGCTTGGATCATTTGCTAGTAAGACTAAAAAAATGAAAGACTTTTCATATTCATTTATTTGGGCTTTAATAATATTAAAATAAATATCTTTAAATTCTATACCATCAGCCTGATCAACAAAGTTAAGTATTGAACAAAGAAGTTTAAGATAATTTCTTGTAAAGCTTCCGTCCATCTCAAGAACTAATTTTGTTATATCTGCTAAATTACCTCTCCCATTAGAACAGTAGTGAACGCATTCAATAGTATTAACAATCGATTTAAATACTTCATTTCCTTTAGCTTTTTCGAAATTAATATTTTCCAAATTATCTACAAAAAATTCTCCTTTAAATTCATTAAATAAACTATGATCGAAATTAAAGTCATGAAGGTAATCACTGTTTTGAGTTCGTGAAATAGAAAGATTATTAACCAGCTCTGTGAGAAATTTCATATAGCTATAAAATGAAGATTCAAAATTGCTTAATCTGGCTTGTATTTCCGATCTATTAAGTTGCGCTGCTGAGAGGTCTATTGAGTTTTTTGAGTTTTGTAGAGCATCGTGATTCTGGCGCAATGTATGTAGAATGAGTAGCAGGCTACAAAAGCTGAGTATGGGGGTTAAAGTACCACTAAATAAAGTCGCAGTATTTGACCAGTCGGTTATCTTGTTAGAAAACCCAACACCAAAATTATTAACAAATAAAATCGCTACTAAAGCAAGCGTTGTTAATATAGTAATAAAAATCAAAGTGACTAGATTTTGCATTTCTTCTTTTTTATAGTAAATACGGACTGTTTTACACGATATTATTAAAGCTATTCAATTACAACTAGGTAGAAATTTTTAATTTATTTCATAAGGTACCAAAAATTTATAATCAAAGCTTCAATTCTAAATTTTACTGACGCAAGCCCCCGCTTTGAGCGATAACCGGTCATTTATGTGAGTAGTCATTAATTTAGTGAAAAAAGAGGAACTTTCCTCTTTTTTACATGTTTATATAGGCTACAGAAAGCATAATATTTATAGCTGGCAATTAGTAGCCATAAATAAACGAATCAAATAGTAGCCATAAATAAACGAATCAAACATCAACAAAAAAGGCGCTTCCTTTACGGTAAGCGCCCTTCTCTTATCTCACTAATTACTTATTTTACGATTGTCATTTCGTCTAACAAGTTTTGTGCATTATCTACTTTATCCATTACCCACAGCATGTAGCGTGAATCAACGTGGATTGAGCGATTAAGCTCAGGGTTGTAATCCCAGTCACCAATAATACTTTCGTAAACACCGTCGAACAGTAAGCCTACAAGCTCTGCTTTACCGTTAAGTGTTGGCGAACCTGAGTTACCACCGGTAGTGTCTACATTTGATAAAAAGTTAACGGGTACTGTATTCATGCCACCCGTGTAATCACCATAAAGCTTGGCTTTAATTTGCTCTTGTAACTTTTTAGGTGCATTAAATGGGTCAACATCGGTGTTTTTAGCTAGTAATCCTTCAAGCGAGGTAAAAGGTGTTGCTACCAAGCCGTCTTGAGGTGAGTAGCCGCCTACAGTGCCATAGGTTACTCGTAGTGTGCTGTTGGCATCGGCGTATACAGGTTTGTTTTTAGCTTTGTTAAACGCAATTATTGCGCTCATTAGCTCGGGGCGAGCTGCTTGTAATTTACCTGCAAGTGCTTTTGATTTATCTTCCTGTGCTTTCATTACTTTAAAGATTGCTTTAGCGTACTGCACAAATGGGTCTTGGCTTTGATTTAGCTGGCTAAACGATTGCTCAAATAATGAATTGCGAACAGTGGCATTATCGAGTCTTGACTGCTCATACATGCTATCAAGTAACGCGCTTTGGGTTGCTTTATCAAACCCATTTTGTACTTTAAATACGTTATCAACGTCGCTAAAACGCTCTTCTTTTGGAAGTGCTGCATACAGTTCTAAAAAGTGCAGTAAAATAGCTTTGTCTACTTTGCTATCATAACGGCGCGTCATACGCTCAAGCCCTGCTTTAATGCGAGGTAAGTCACGTTCTTGATAACCAGATTCACGTTCGCTATTTGGCTTTTGTTTTTCATAAGCTAGGCGGTATAAACGTCGTGCTGTGCTGATCATTTGTGAGCGATGTACATAACCTAACATTCTGTCGCGTTCACTGTGCTCTTGTGATTGTGCAATTAGATCAGATAGCTCATCTAATACGCTTCCGTATTGTTCTTTACGCTCACCATCACTATTGATCCATTGTGTTAGCTCTTGCTCAAACTGTTTTTTGCGCTCAAGCATAGTGCCTTTATTGAAGCTTTCGATCATCGAACCATAGTTTTTAATATAGTTGTTATAACCTGCAATGGTGCTTTCATAAGCAATACGCGCTTTACTGCCGTCTTCTGAGTTTTCTTCGATAAGCGACACGTATTTTGAGTTATGAACGCGTGCTTTAGGGTAACTGTCGTTAAATACGTTATCTACCTCTGTTGCTATACGGTAGCGGTTAGTACGCCCTGGGTAGCCTGTAACCATTACAAAGTCGCCTTCTTGCACGCCTTTGGCACTTACTTTTAGGTAAGAGTCAGGTACGTAAGGTACGTTGTCTTCGCTGTACTCTGCAGGTTTTCCATCTTTGCCTACATAAGCGCGGTAAAATCCAAAGTCGCCTGTGTGGCGCGGCCACATCCAGTTATCTATATCGCCGCCGTATTTACCTACGCCCATTGCCGGTGCATAAGTTAAGCGTACGTCTTTAATTTCAAGTGACTTAATTAGGTAAAACTCTAAACCACCATGAAACGAATACACGTTACAACGATAGCTTTCGTCGGCTTCACATTGGGCTACTAGCGCTTTTTCATTTTTTTCGAGTGCGTCGTAGCGTGCTTTTGCTGTTAACTCGTTAGTACCTTTAATTACTTCATCTGTTACGTTGGTAACCGTTTTTGTTACATATACGCGTGAGCCCGGCGCTGCAGGTAAATCTTCTTTAGGACTTTTAGCTAAAAAGCCATTTTCTAAAATATTGTTCTCAGGCGTTGAGTTGTACTGAACCGAGCCATAAACACAGTGATGGTTTGACACAACTAAACCCTTAGGCGATACAAACGATGCTGTACAACCACCTAGGCTAATTACTGCATTCATTGGGAATTCGGTTAATTTAGAAATAGATTCAACATCAATTTCAAGCCCTTTGGCTTTTAATATTGACTCTAACTCTGGAAGTTGGTGTGGTTGCCACATGCCTTCGTCGGCTATGGCACTACTTGAAAGTGATAAAGAAAATGTAGCTACTAATGTAGCTACAAGAGGTTTTAAACGCATTATAGAATCCTTTTTATTTGTTTCTATAACAGGTTACTCGCGATGGGACAATAAGGTCAATAGCCGTGCAATGAATTGTTACAATCGAGTGTTTAATCTTACTTTTTATCAAAATTCATCGAAAAATCAAGAAACTGTTTTGCTGGTATTGGTTTACTAAAATAGAAGCCTTGCATAAAATCACAACCCAATTCGTTCAATAAAGTATGCTGCTCTTTTGTTTCTACACCTTCGGCTACCACTGTCAGTCCTAAGCTGTGTGACATAGCAATAATTGCCTTTACGAGATTACAATCTTCATTGTTTAGTACAATACCGTCAATAAAACTTCTATCTATTTTGAGTACATTAAAAGGGTATTCTCTCAAATAACTTAATGACGAATAACCTGTACCAAAGTCATCCATTGATAAGTTAATGCCTAATGCAGTAATTTCAGTCAGTATATCAACAACATTAGTGTGGCAACTCATCAATACTCCCTCAGTTATTTCAAGCTCTAAACTTTCGGGGTTTACGTTTGCTTCACTCAATGAGTTTTGAATAAAACTGAGTAGTCCTACGTCTCTAAATTGGCGAGGTGATAAGTTAACAGCCATTGTATATTTTTGTTGGCGTTTACAGGTACTTTGCCATGTGTTTAAAAAGTGTAAAGCTTGGCTAATTACAAACTTGCCAATAGGTACAATTAATCCTGTATTTTCGGCAATAGGTATAAACTCATCAGGTGTTACATTACCTAACACAGGGTTATGCCAACGTAATAACGCTTCTGCACCAATGATGTGTTTATTTTTGGCGTCAAATTGGGGCTGGTAGAATAGCTCGAATTCATTGCGTTCAAGGGCGTCACGCATCTGCTCTTCTATTACTAGTCGGCGCTGAATAATTACGTTCATTTTTTTAGTAAAAAATGAATAAGTATTACGACCATATGATTTTGCTTGATACATTGCTGTATCGGCATTTCGTAGTAAATCAGCGACTGTAGTGCCATTTTCAGGATATATGGCTACACCAATACTCGCTGTAAGTATGTGCTCCCGGCCTTCAATTTTAAAAGGAGCTCTAAAGTTATTGAGCAGCTTTTCAGTAATTTTTAGCGCTGCATGGTGATCAGTTATACCTCTTAGTAATACGATAAACTCATCTCCACCGAGTCGCCCTACCGTGTCGTCTTTTCGAAGTGCCTCTTGCAGCCTTTGCGCTGATTCAATTAAAAGTTTGTCTCCTGTTTCATGGCCTAAAGAGTCGTTTATTTTTTTAAAATCATCTAAATCCAAAAACAGTACTGCCGCTTTTTCGTTATTTCTTTGTGCTTCAATAAGTAATTGCGACAAACGATCAAGTGCTAAAAAACGATTTGGTAGTAAAGTTAGACTATCGTAATACGCTTGATGTCTAATTATTTCATCTGATTTATGCTGTTCTGTAATATCTCGAATAATAACCATTAACTGGTTATGTTCTGTTATTTTATTTATTCTTGCTTCAAAAAAAACGAGCCCATGGGGCAAAGCTAGCTCGTATTTAAAGCTCATCATCTGCTCTTTTTCTAATACAAGGCTGATATAAGTTTCAAATTTTTTGGCTACTTCCTCAGGTAATACATCTCCCATCTTTTTACCAATAAACTGCTTTGGCTTGGTATAAAGATCGGTTTCATTGCTCGCATGATACTCTAGGATAGTTCCATCATTTTCCATCAAGAAAAATAAATCAGGGATTGCCCCAAAAATGGTTTTTAGCATATCCTCATTAAATGAAGCCTCTGCTTGTGCTTTTTTCACATCTGACAAATCGATATCAATACAGTACATTTGTTTTGTATTATATTGATTTGTAAACATAACATGGCTGGAAAAAACCGATACGTTGTTTCCATCCTTGTCTTGTAAGATAATTTCAGACGCTGGAATTTCTATATCTTTTTTTACCCAATCACTGTGCGCGTCAATAACAAATTCACACATTGGCTCTGGAATTATAAGATCTTCTATTTTTTGCCCTATGGCTTCTTCTTTGGTATAGCCATAAAGTCGCTCACTGCCTTCATTCCAATAAATAACACGACGTTCATTGTCATAACCTTGAACAGAAATAACATTTACCGCATCAAATAACTGATGCAAATAGTCGTTAATTACAAATTAGTTGGTTAAGTCTGAAGCAACGTCGTCTAATTTCATTTTGAGGCTATATCCATAAGTAATTTTATTTAGTAATAAAAAACACCAAATAATAATTAAATTTAATTTTAATATTAAATTTCCATGTACATTATATACGCCATTATACAAAACAAAAAAAGAGCCGAAGCTCTTTTTTAATAATTGTTAACTGTATTTAAACGCTATAAAAACTGAATTTATTTTTTTGTCACATCATTTGGATGTTCCACGCCAATCCATGCTTTGAATAGTGCTTTTTGCTGTGGCGTTGCCTCTTTATCAGCAACTACTTTTTTAGGCTTATCGAAATCTTCTGATAATACTAATGTTAAGCTTTCAAGTGCATCGCGACGAAGATAGTCAACGGTTACTTTGTCGCCTGCCTTAAACGTTTCTAGGCTAGTTTTTAAATCTTTACCTACGTGATGTTTGTTTATAGCGACAATTTTATCATCGGTAGTTAAACCCGCTTTCCACGCACTGCCACCACGGCGTACATAACTTAACGTCAGTAATTCACCCGTATTTTTGGCGGTAGCATCAATACTTGCAAGTGCTTTTGCTTTTTCAGGACGCTCAAACTTTAAACCTACTTTAGTAAGTAAATCGTCAAAGTTAATACTTGCAGGCGACTCTACATTTTCTTGCCACCAGCTTGAATAATCACGTCCTGTTAAATCTTTTAAGATATTAAGTACATCTGTATCTGTAAATCCAGCGGGCATTTTATGATTGTTATAAAGTGCTTTGTGCACGTCGCGATAGCTTATTTTACCTTGGCTTTTTTCTAGTAAGTCAATATCTAAAGCAAGTGAAAGTAACGAACCTTCTGAATAAATATTGGTGCTGTAGTTACGTGCGTGATCGCCACCTTGATTAATCCATTTATCAAAGCTTGTTTCGCTTGCGCTTTGCACTTCACGGCCCGGTGTTTGCAAATGACGGTTAATGGTTTTACTCATTACTTTAAAAAATTCATCTGTTGTTTGAATGCCTGAGCGCACTAATAAATGATCTTCAAAGTAACTTGTTGAACCTTCTGCAATCCACAGCAGTTTTGAATAGTTCATATTAGTGTAATCGTATGGCACTAAACCTTGAGGGCGATATGCTTTAACATTCCATGTATGAACAAACTCATGCGCAGCGGTGCTAATAAAACCTAAGTAATCTTCGCGGCTACCAAATCGGTCACGTGGTCGTTGAATAATTGTTGAGTTTAAATGCTCTGTTGCACCACCAGCTCCTGATGTTGCATGCACCATAAATACATAACGCTCATACGGATAGCCATCCCAAATTACATTACCCGTGGCAACTAATTTTTTAAGATCGGTAAGCATTAGCTCTACATCGTAGTTACCATCGCCCCATATAACTAAATCATATTCACGCCCTTCTACTTCAAATGTGTGTAGTTGGTTAATACCCGTTTCGATTGGTGAATCAACAAGTACATCGTAATCAGCTGCTTTAAATGAATTTTTGCCTTTTAAATTATTCATACCCGATACAGAACGCCACTTTTTAGGCACGTCTAAATTAATGGTTACAGGCTCTTGGCGAAATGATTCACTAAACATAAAAAAGCCTGACGCATCTATAAATGCATGGCTGTCGTCAATGTGGCGAGCACGTTTACCAAGCTCATTTGCATACACCTGGTAGTCAACATTTACTTCTGTAGGTTCATTAAGATGTACACGCCATGTACTGTGATCTATTTTTTCCCATTTTAGTTCTTTGCCATCTTCATCTTTGGCTTTGAAGTAGCGAATGCCATTTGCAAGATTTAACATTTCGTAGCGACCCGTGCGCCACGCAGGAAGTTTTATATCAAGGTGTGCTTGCGCTGTTTTTGGAAACTCAACACTTACATCACCTAAATGATGCTGTGGTTGCGAGATTTCTAAAGAATAATTTACATCGGCAAATACAGGCGCTGAACATGCAGCTAAAATTGAAAGGGCTAATAACTTTTTCATAGAGACTCTTAGTGGAAACTTAATTGCTTACAAGACTAACAAGCCCCTATTTAAAAGTGAATTAAATACGATAAATGACCCTATATACGAGTTTATAAGTAGTAGCTTATTAAAATTTCTAAGTTTTTTACTAGATAACTACACATAATAAAAATTTGTTGTAAACTGAAGATAATGAAATTAATTTGATGGCGGTATGCTTAGGTGTCACAAAGATCTAACGCAACAGATAAAAAGCTAAAACAAGCAATTGATGCGCGTATGGCTGTTGAGAGCGCTCGTAAACATCAAGTAGATGTTCTATGTGACTTTACAGCTAAACTATCGTTGAGCTGTAAAGGACTAGATATCGAGTTAGATAATCGCCTCGCCAAATTTAGAAGTGCGCTTAATAAAGGCATGAGTTTTGAAAACCTTGCTCCCCTTATTAGTGAAACTTTAATCCTACTTAAAAACCAAGAATCGATTCAACAAGCTCAGCAACGTAATTTATACAACAGTGTGCAAAGTGCCGGTAAACAATTACAAAAAACCAAAGGTTTACCTGACGATACTCGTAGAACTCTAAGAAATTTACTCGATCACGAGATTAATAACGTTCATTCAACTCATGGTTACATTCCGCTACTTGATCAACTTATTAGCTTTTATCATGAAGCGTTGCTTACCAAACAAGACCCTCAAGTTGATCAGCAGCGCCCTGTAAAACAGGCGCGTGCAAAAAAACTGCTTGAGCTCGCTAATGAACTTATACTTGAAGAAGAAGCTACGCTACAAATTAATAATATAAAAAATAATATTACAGAAAGTGACTCAATCGATTCATTACTCGATGTTGCAATTAGTATTATTGATGTAGTGGTAAAAAATATAAGTAAAGAGCGTAAATCCGCGCAAAGCTTTTTAGTTTCATTAAATCAAACCCTCGAAGATCTTCATAACTCTATCGTCTCAACTAGCAAGCACTCTGAGTCTATGGAAGTTGAGTTTGACTCACTTAATAAAAGCATTGAACTAAAAATAAAAAATCTTAATGAGCAAACGCAAAAAGCTACATCAATCTCATCTTTAAAAGAACTCGTAGATAACGAATTAAAATCAATAAGCGAAGATTTTATAGCAAAAGAAAAGTTAGAACGAAAAGACAGAGAAATGCTTAGCGCTAGCTTTAATGAAATAAATACTCGAATTGTTACTTTAGAAGATAAGTTAACAACGTATAAAAAACGCTTAAACGAACAGCGCTTTAAAAGCTTACTAGATGGACTTACAAAACTGCCTAACCGGGCTGCATTTGACGAACGTTACAATCACGAAATGCATTTGTTTAATGTGCAGCCATCAGATGTTACGCTTGCAGTTATTGATGTTGACCACTTTAAATCTATCAATGATAGATTTGGCCACACCGCAGGTGATATTACCTTACAAGTTATATCAAAAGCGTTGCAAAAATCAGTAAGAAAGTCTGATTTTATAGCGCGTTATGGCGGTGAAGAATTTGTGCTATTAATGCCAGGTGTGTCGCTAGAAAACGCAACATTACCCCTGGATAAAGTAAGAAAGGTAATTAAAAATATACCTTTTAAATTTAGAGAAAAACAAATTGAGATCACTATTTCGGTAGGTGCAACTCAATTTAAAAAAGGCGATACCCTATTAAAGGCATTTGATAGAGCTGATGATGCACTTTACGAAGCCAAAAATTCAGGGCGAGATAGACTTTGTACCAGTAAATAATGTCATAGCTATTATAACTTTTATGACAAGTAGTTTTACGATTTAGTAGTAGGAGCACGTCTATGTTAATACAGTTAAACCCAACTGGGGTTTTAGATTTACTGTCGCAATTAGAAGTTGATTTATTAGAGCAATCGTCTGCGAGTGAGCGTTATAAATTATTTAGAAACTGCGTACTTGCAGTCCTCAATGTAGGTAGTCATACCGACGACAGTAACGATATATACAACAAATACAAAGATTTTGATATTCGTTTAGTAAGCCGCGAACGAGGTATTAAAATTGAACTTGAAAACCCACCCGAAACCGCATTTGTTGATGGCGAAATAATTACCGGTATTCACGAACATATATTTTCTGTTATTCGTGATATTTTGTTTATTTGTCAAAAATACGAAAAAGATTTAAAAGAGCAAAAAGCCATAACCCATATGGTGTTCGATATGCTCAGAAATGCAGGTGCACTGCGTGTTAAAAGCGAGCCTAACATGGTTGTTTGCTGGGGCGGACATTCAATAAACGAGGTTGAATATAAGTACACAAAACAAGTAGGTTACGAACTTGGTTTACGTGGATTAAATATTTGTACCGGTTGTGGTCCTGGTGCCATGAAAGGCCCAATGAAAGGCGCAACTATTGGCCACGCAAAGCAACGTAACACCGATAATCGCTACTTAGGTTTAACAGAGCCAAGCATTATTGCTGCCGAGCCACCAAATCCTATTGTAAACGAACTCGTTATTTTACCTGATATTGAAAAACGCCTTGAAGCTTTTATTAGAACAGCTCACGCAATTATCATTTTTCCTGGTGGCGCAGGTACTGCTGAAGAGTTGTTATATTTATTAGGCATATTGTTGCACCCAGATAATACTAAACAATGTTTACCTGTTATTTTAACTGGCCCCAAACAAAGCGAGGCGTACTTTAAAGAGCTATGCGAGTTCGTTGAAATGACCCTTGGTAAGGAAGCGTTGGATAAGTTTGAAGTTATTATTGATAATCCTGAATTAGTCGGTCAAAAACTAAAGTCATCGATGGCTAATGTTCGTGATTACCGTAAAAGTGAAGGTGATGCCTACTACTTTAACTGGACATTAAAAATAGATAACGACTTTCAACAACCTTTTGCACCAACACATGAAAATATGGCAAGTTTAGATTTACACCTTGATCAGCCTAAACAGCTACTCGCGGCTAATTTGCGTAGAGCTTTCTCTGGTATTGTTGCTGGTAATGTAAAAGACGAAGGCGTTAGAGCCATTAAACAAAACGGTCCATACATTTTAAGTGGCGAACCTGCCCTTATGACAAATATGGATAAATTATTACAGGCATTTGTTGATCAGGGTCGCATGAAGCTCCCTGGTAGTAAATATGTTCCATGTTACAAAATAAAAGCATGAGTTTTATAGTTTGAAACCCCATTTACTTCTTATAGATGCGCTTAATTTAATTAGGCGCATTTACGCCGTTGACGCGAATCAAAAACATCATAGCGACGAGCAAATGATACAAACGTGCTGTGCACGTGTAGCCCACGCCTGTAAAAAGCTTTTAGATACGAGTAATGCAACCCATGCCATTGCTGTGTTCGATGGTGACAAAAGCTGGCGTTATCATTTTTATAAAGACTACAAACATTCACGCGCGCCAATGCCTCAAGTGCTAAAAGATGCCTTAGAGCACTTTAAAACCGCAATTGAAGAAACAGGTATTGTAGTATTTGAGCCTATTAACGATGAAGCTGATGATATTATTGCAACGCTTGCCTTTAAGGCATCAAATAATCAAATAACGAGCACTGTTGTTTCTACTGATAAAGGCTTTTTACCTTATATTGGCCCTTACATTACAGTTTACGATTACTTTAAAAAGCTCTATCTAGATGAGACAAGTATAAAAGAGCGTTTTGGTGTTGAGCAAAATAAACTCGTTGATTTTTGGGCATTAGCGGGCGATAAAACAAATGATATTCCGGGAGTTAAAGGAATAGGTACTAAATCTGCGCAGCAAATAGTTAATAACTATAACTCAATTGAACAAGCAGCCGAAGATGAGTCTCTAAGCCCGAGTATTAAAGCAAAGTTAGCCGCTAATATGGATATGTACGTAATTTCAAAGCACTTGGTTAGTTTACGCACCGATATAAATTTAGGTTTTAGTTTAAAGCAGTTAAGACTTAATTAGTCGCAAGTTAATAGCCTCTAAACATTACAAAACGTATACTGATATTAGTTACCGGAGTCAGAGTAAGCCATATTGAAAAAATTTATCCGATATTTAATTTTAGGTTTAGGGCTATATGCACTGATAGCTGCATTGGTGATTACCTTTTATAAAGACGATCCTCAAGCTATGATTTGGCAAGACCGAGAGGCTTTCAATAAACGTTACATCGAAAAACTATCACTTGAGCAGCCAACAACACTAAATAGTGTTCTTGATTACTTAGGCAGCCCCGATCTTACTTATGCCAAACGAGATGGTGAACAAGTATATCAGATAGTTTTTTATCGTACACAACATAAAACATCTGACGGTATTACCACTATGGATGAATGTACTGGCCTATTATTTAAAAATGGGCAGCTGTTTTTATGGGGCCCGAGTGCATACAATAAATACCAAGAACAAAATTAGGTGAAGGTTTAATGGATGAAGCTGTTTCAACTATCTTAGAGCAGCTGCTTAATAATACGCAGCTGTTTTTAAGTTATTATAACAATAAACAAAAATGGACAGCTCTATATCCAATGGCAAGTAAGCTAGCTGAGCAATATAGAGTGCTCTACAGCAAACAGCCATTCGCATTACAATCCCGATTAACGCTTTATAATCCAAGTTATTCTTATGCAACAAATTTAGTTGTTAGTCAGAGCGTCATAACTGCTGCCCTGTGTAAATCTCAAAATTATAATAGTGCCTTAAGTGAGCTATACATAGCCGCTACACTCATTGAACATTTATGTGTTGGAGCGCAATTAAACAAGCTTTGCGAGCAAACACCTTTTCAAGATTCTGATAAAAAAATTTGGAAAATGCGTCATCAGTTAGCAGCAAAAGTAATGTTAGCTAGTGGCGATTCAGCAAAACCTGTTACGCAGTTACTAGCTAAATTAAATAAGTATAAACAAGCATTGGTAAGTGCTCCTAAAATAATGCTTTACGATGGGGGCATAACGCTGATTGCTCTAGCAAATATTATTAGCATGAACATTACGAGCAACACGGCTAATAAACATATTAGCTTATATAAAGCACTTACCGATTTGTACATTCGCACACCTAACTTGTTCGCACTGCAATTAATTAAATCACTAATAGCGCATTTAGGGCCATTATTACCGGGAAGCCGCGTTTTATACGCTGAGCAAACCATGATTTATTTAGCAACTGATGCACAACAACGCCATGTTTTAATTAGTACAGCAAATCCAAATAAATTAAGCTGGTACAGAGTAAAAGCAACGCTTAACGATAATCCAAAACAATGGCATTGCACTGATAAAACCATTAGCTTCAAAGTATTTAACAGTGAACATGTAAAACCACAAAGTGAGCTTGAGGTTGATAAGGCACAATCTTTACTTGAGCTAATAAGTAATATTAAGTTACAGCACGAATACAGCTATAAAGGATTAAGCCTGCTGATGGCGCCCCACCCTCTCGTAATTGCTAATTTATGCGAGGCTGTAAAACCATATAATAAAGAACATCAGCCCGCAAAAGACTTAAAACATAGTTTATCGATGGTCGGTTATTATAATGCACCTGCAATAATTCAACGGGTTGTTTTTGAACAATTAGTTAATGTTACCCCACATCCATTGCAAGCCTACGTGACTAACAGATTAAATGGGTTAGTAAAAATAATGGCTTTATTGGTTAGTAAAAATGATCACGACCAGTTTGAGCACATCACTTTACCTTTATACGCTTACGCCCATTTTTTATTAACGCAATGCAGTACACAGCTTTCTCGTAAAACGCTGATTGACGACACACCAAATAAAACATTGAGTGCCCCTATTTGCTCCTTTTTTGGGGTAAATGCAATTAACACCGAACAACTAACACAACAGCTTACTCATTTATTGAGTGATAACCCATGGACAGCAGCACTATTAGAAGCAGAGCAAACACCTAAAAAACACTTAACTGACTCTCATAAAGTTTGGATCACACTTAAGATTGTTGCTCAGAGTGTGTTTAAACCCGAAATTTCGCTAACTCCGTGGCAGCAGCAAACGTTGAATGAACAGCTAAAAATACTCAATTGGCACAATCCAGCAGATTTTTATCAAAATTTAGAATCTCTTGAGCTATTTGATAGTATTTGATTTATGAAAACCTATTTAACGTCTTTATACCAATTATAACTTTCGTGTATACCCAGTATTTTTTGTATAAACTAGCAAAATGGGTGATAAACTGGTATAAATTCGCCCTTAAATTTTCAAGCACGTTCACATAAATGATCTAACAAGCGATTACCCTCTCAGGGTAATAATTTATGTGCAAATCAAACTCTTTAAAGGAAAAGTCAATGGCCAAACAAACCATCACAGTGATCAAAGGCGACGGCATCGGTCCGAGCATTATCGACTCAGCACTTGAAATATTAAAAGCCGCAGGCTGCGACTTTGATTATGAATTTGTTGATGCTGGCCTAGCTGCACTTGAAAAAACAGGTGAGTTACTTCCACAAGACACGGTTGATACAATAGCTAGAAACAAAATCACTCTTAAAGGCCCATTAACAACGCCTGTAGGTGAAGGTTTTACATCTATTAACGTAACACTTCGTAAGCAATTTGGTTTATACGCTAACGTACGCCCTGTTAAATCATTTGTTGGTACTAAAGCGCGTTACGACGATATTGATATCATTACTATTCGTGAAAACACGCAAGGTATGTACTCAGGTGCAGGCCAAATTGTAAGTGAAGACGGTAATGAAGCAGAAGCAAAATCGATAATTACGCGTGAAGGCGCAGAAAAAATCGTAACTTTTGCATATGAGCTAGCGGTACGTGAAGGTCGTAAAAAAGTAACTGCTGTTCATAAAGCTAACATTTTAAAATCAACATCTGGTTTGTTTTTAAAAGTAGCACGTGAAGTAGCTGAGCGTTACCCACAAATTGAATCAAATGAAATGATTGTTGATGCAACGTGTATGAAACTGGTAATGACACCTGAAGAGTTTGACGTGATAGTAACGACTAACTTATTCGGTGATATTTTATCTGACCTTTGTGCTGGCTTAGTTGGTGGCTTAGGTATGGCACCAGGTGCTAACATTGGTGAAGACGCTGCAATTTTTGAAGCTGTACACGGTAGTGCACCAGATATTGCTGGCAAAAACCTAGCTAACCCTACATCTGTAATTTTAGCATCTATCCAAATGCTTGAGCATTTAGATATGGGCGACACGGCAGAGCGTATTCGTAGTGCTGTTGCCGATGTAATTAAATCAGGCGACCGTACAACTCGTGATTTAGGCGGCAGCCACGGCACAACTGATTTCACTCAATCAGTAATTGACCGTCTGTAATTAATATTTGTTATTAATTTAAATAGCCCGCTAATTTAGCGGGCTTTTTTGTGTTTGCTAACTGCATTTACTAACCGAATGTATTTATGCAAGTTATACCAATTCGCTTAATTAAGTGATCTATTTTGAGGATGGAAAAGCATGTTGATAGCTAGGCAAAAAATTCGCTATTTAGTTGTTCTCGGCAATTGCTCCTGCATTGCTCTACCTTCTGCATCCATGCAGTCGTAAATGAGAATTTTAACACAGGTAGCGACACGTTTAGTCCCGCAAAATGATTAAGTATTATTGCGGATTGGTATTAGTATTAAACCTAAATAAGCCCAAAAGTAGTAATCCTAATAAACCCGCCAGTGATCCGCCACTTGAACCCGAACTACTTTGTTGTTTTTGTACAGTAGCAGATAACTCTTGAGTAAAAGTATCATTGGTTTGAGTATCAGTAACATTCAACGTTACGTTATAAGTCCCGTCAGCTTGATAAGTATGCCTTGGGTTTTGTAAATTTGATAACGCACTGCCATCACCAAAATCCCAACTGTAAGTGTAACTATTAAAGCCGCCGGTTACTTGGGCATTAAATTGTGCGCTTAAATCACTAACTGTAGCGTTTGCGTTTATGCTAAGCGGAACATTAGCAGTTACATCAATCTCTTTTGATTGTTCAGTGCCTTCGTTATCTGTCACTGTAAGCGTTACTTGGTAATCACCAGAGTACAAATAATTATACGAGAGCGATTGAGTCGCTAAAGTACTTCCATCTCCTAGCTGCCAATTATAAGTATACGGTGCGACTCCACCTGTAAGCGATGCGTCAGCTGTTAAAGTTCCTTGGTTTATTACATATTCAATTTCATTTACAGTTAATGGTTCAACTAATGTAACTTGTGCTACAGCGACTTGCTGTGAAGTACCATTATCTGCCATAAACTCAACGTTATAAGTGCCATAGTCTTGGTATTCATGAGTAGGCGTTAACTCTGTGCTGGAGCTCCCGTCGTCAAAACTCCACGTAAATTTGTCCGCTGGAGTAAGTGCAAAACCTTCTACATTAAAATTAACGGTTAAACCGTTTTTAGTAAAATTAATTCCCTTAGTAACATCGTAATTAAGCTCTACTTCTATATCTTCACTGTCTGCTGACTGGCTTATAATACTAAACCCAAAACCAACCTGTGGAAGCACAACACCCGATGGTTTTTGCGCTGCAAAGCTATAATCGGTTTTATCAGTAAACCCGGTGATAGCTGATAAATCATCATCACCTAACCCTGCCCTTTGTTGATATAGGCTAAAAGCAGCATCACGTATTTGAATTGCTGAAGCAGCCGGAGTTTGCGTACTGCCTTTATTTATTGACCGCTGATCGGCATCTACCACTAATGCAAAACCACTGCCTGGATGCTCGGTAGTATTATTATCTGCTTGAGATTCATTGCTGTACCACAATAATAACCCCGGTGAGTA
Source organism: Pseudoalteromonas sp. Z9A6 (assembly GCF_011378805.1). Taxonomy (NCBI): domain Bacteria; kingdom Pseudomonadati; phylum Pseudomonadota; class Gammaproteobacteria; order Alteromonadales; family Pseudoalteromonadaceae; genus Pseudoalteromonas; species Pseudoalteromonas sp. Z9A6. Next base: position 46,349 of record NZ_WTKZ01000002.1, on the reverse strand, counting down.
CTGCTCTGCTTGCAAACTACTGTCAACGCCTGTGTATGAACGCAGTTGTAGATAGTAATGTGATGGCGATGCATATGTGTAACTACCAACTTTTTCAAAGCCATTAAACTCAGTGTTAACTTGATCTTGTGCATTATTTTGCCAAATTAAAGTATCACTTTGCTCAATGCGCATATCATCAACAACAAAACCATAATAATGTGTGTTCGCATCTGTTATGTATTCAATTTTTAAATCAATTGTTTGCCCAGCATAAGCTGATAAATCAAACTTATGGGTCAAATAGCCGTTAGGTTGCTTAGCATCACTATTAAGAAATGAATCACCTGAGATATACGGACCAATATCACCGTAGTATGGATTAAGCGCTTGCGTATAATTACTCGCGATTGGCTCGCCATTTACTTTTACTTGAACTAAATCGTAATCGCGCTCAATACTGTAATAAGCAATAAAGCTTAAAGTAAGTGTCTCAGTTGTGCTTGGTAGCGCTATTGTATTAGCTAAGCTGTTGCTAATATTGTCGCCCGTATTTGAATAGTATTGAAAATCACCTTCTACTGGAGCCCTAAATTTTTCGAGCCTTGGTGGTAGTGTTATTTTTATTTGATTTTGCTGTTGTGAAGTACTCGCAGTATTAATTAATGTTTGCTGTGAGTTAGCCTCTATCTCATCCATATCAAGCGTAAGCTGGTTAACCCAGTTACCCTGGTACCGCTTTTGTAAATATTCAAGCGCATAAGGGCTAAACATAACTGGCTCTGAGCCTCTTGGCGAACCAGCCCAACTTCCTGTCGACATAACTGACCAAGACGCGACAGGCTCACCTACCGTGTTAGATTGTAAGTCGTATTCATCTAATAATCCTAAATCATGCCCAAGCTCATGCACAACCACACCAATCCCAGCATCAATAGGGTTAATGGTATAACCAAAGAGCTTAATGTTGCTGCCTGCAATCTCGCTCGGCCCGCTATTTTCATCAAATACATAGTAGCGGTGTGACCAAATAGCATCGGTGCTTAGGTAACCGCCACCCGCTTCTTCGCCAATACTTGAATGAAATACCATTACATGGTCAATAATGCCATTAGGTTCATTAAGGATACCGTCGCCATCAATATCATCTAAATCAGTTAAATCATAGTCCGCTAAATTAATATTAAACTTTGCAACTGCTTTCTCCACAGCCTCTTTAATTAAAGCGGGCGCATTTATATCCCGTGTACTGCCTTGGCGCTCACCATATATTTTTGCATTGCTATTAGCGGTTACCCAGCCATATACCTGCCCGCTAAAGTTTAAGCTGTTTCCCGAAGCCGCTTTATAATAATCAGCAGCCGTTTTTAAGCTTTGTCCATCAGGGCCTGTATAACCTTGAGTATTAAAAAGCATTTGCTGATAGTGCTCAGTTGAATAATCAGCGTAAAACATATCGGTGTCTTGCTCTACAAGTTGATTGTCGTCATGTTTAAGATCAGGAAAATCAATTAAAATAGCTAACACTTTCACATCATTAACGCTTTGATCTGGCACTAGCGACGTTGAAAAAGCGACCTGTTGTTTATTTGTGTTTGAAAAAACGTTGGAGGAGGATTTAAATTGCCTAAAGCCATTTTTAATTGAGTGATTGGCAACGTCTTTGTTACTCATATATGACTTAAATGAACTATCTAACTCACTTGAAGATATTTGGTCTCTTTTTTTAAGCCAATATAAAATACGCTCTTCGTTAGTTATACCAATATCATGCGGACTTAAGTTATTAGCCGCCACTATAGGGCTTAATAGCGTAGTTAAAAGCGCAATTAACGTCACTTTTTTCACTGTGTTTTCCTCAAACATAATTATGTAGCAATCATACCTAATAATAGAAATTTAAACATGCGATAAAAACATATAGTTAACATATGCAATTAAGGCTAATGGTCTCTAACACTCTTTTATATCTAAAATCGAACTTACAATCTAAAATGCATAATTTCTGCCAGTAAACTCAATTAAACACAGGTTTCCTGCAGCTTTAAATTAAAAAAAGCCACAAAACGAATTTAAAATGCAAAAAACAGCTTTCAAGGTTGACATGAAGGCTTAAAACCCTTAAAAATAAACCTATACAAAATCTTTAATTTAAAAGCAGTGTTTTGCTAAGTAGAGTAAAAACTATGAACACACACATTAATCTTTTAGTCGTACTCGTACTGGTCTTAGTTATAAGCCCAGCGGGGATGTATTAAAAGGTGATACTGCTTTTTAAAAACCCTCGCACTACGCGGGGGTTTTTTTATGCATAAAAAAGCGCACAGAGGAATGAGGATGAGCAAACAAGAATATAATGGTTCTGAACTAGTAGTTCAGGCATTAAAAGAGTTAAAGGTAAAATACATATTTGGCTATCCCGGTGGTTCGGTTTTAGACTTATATGATGCACTTTTTCAGCAAGATGATATTGAACATATATTAGTACGTCACGAACAAGCTGCAACACATATGGCTGACGGCTATGCCCGCGCCACTGGAGACGTTGGTGTTGTACTTGCAACCTCAGGCCCTGGCGCTACAAACTGCATTACAGGTATTGCAACGGCCTACATGGATTCAATTCCTATGGTTGTGTTATCAGGCCAAGTGCCTACAAATTTGATTGGCGACGACGCATTCCAAGAAACCGATATTGTGGGTTGTTCTCGCCCTGTAGTTAAACACAGTTTTAACTGTAGAAGTGCTAAAGACATCCCTACAATCTTAGCTAAAGCTTTTTATATTGCTAGCACTGGTCGCCCAGGTCCTGTCGTTGTTGAGCTTCCGAAAGATATGCTTAACCCTGCTATTAAGTTTGAATACGAATTTCCTAAAACCACCGAGCTGAGAACTTACAGCCCTAATACTAAAGGGCACTCAAAACAAATTCGCAAAGCCGTAACAGCTATTTTAGAGGCCAAAAAACTGGTTATCTACTCTGGTGGTGGTATTGTTATTTCAAATACATCAGAGCAATTAACGCATTTAGTTGAATCATTAAATGCCCCCATTACAAATACACTAATGGGATTGGGTGGTATTTCAGGTGTGCATCCAAACTTTGTAGGTATGTTAGGCATGCACGGTACGCTTGAGGCAAACAAAGCAATGGCTAACGCCGATGTGATTTTAGCGCTTGGTGCCCGATTTGATGACAGGGTAACTAATAATGTTCAAAAGTTTTGCCCTAATGCCACAATTGTTCATGTTGATGTTGACCCAACTTCAATTTCTAAAACGATTAAAGCACACATACCAGTTGTAGGTTGTTTAGCAACCGTACTTGAACAACTACAAGCGGGTATTGATAAAAGCCCAATTAAAATAGACCGCAGCGCGCAAGAAGATTGGTGGCGACAAATTATCAGCTGGCGCGAACAAAAGTGCTTAAGCTACAACACTGCTGGCGACAAAATTAAACCACAAGCTGTAATTGAAGCGGTTTATAAAGCTACTAATGGCGATGCTTACGTAAGTTCTGACGTTGGTCAGCATCAAATGTTTGCAGCGCAATATTATCCATTTAAGCATCCTCGTCAATGGATCAACTCAGGCGGCCTAGGCACCATGGGCTTTGGTTTACCTGCTGCAATGGGCGTAAAGCTAGCCTTTCCTGATAAAGAGTCTGTGTGTATTACGGGTGATGGCTCTATTCAAATGAATATTCAAGAACTATCAACCTGTTTACAGTACAACCTAGCGGTAAAGGTTGTATCACTTAATAACCGCTCTTTAGGTATGGTACGCCAATGGCAAGACATGGTTTACGGTGGACGTCATTCATCATCTTACATGGATTCACTACCTGATTTTGTTAAGTTAGTTGAAAGCTACGGCCATGTAGGCATACAAGTAAACACACTAGATGAGTTACAACCTGCTATCGATAAAGCAATGTCAATTAACGACCGATTAGTCTTTTTAGATATAAACGTTGATGAAAAAGAACATGTATACCCAATGCAAATCAAGTTAGGTGGCATTGATGAGATGTGGTTACGTAAAGGAGTAAAAGCATAATGCGTCGTATTTTATCTATTCTATTAGAAAACGAGCCCGGTGCACTGTCGCGTATTGTTGGGCTATTTTCACAACGAGCATACAACATTGACAGCCTAACCGTTGGCACAACTGATGATCAATCATTGTCACGTATTACTATTACCACTATGGGTGACGACAGAGTTGTTGAGCAGATCACAAAGCAAGTTAACAAGTTAGTAGATGTGCTTAAAATTATCGATTTAACAGAAATGAGTCACATTGAGCGCGAGCTATTACTTGTTAAGGTATTTGCTCAAGACGAGACGACTCGTGCAGCGGTTACTCGCGTAGTTGATGTATTTCAAGGTGTAATTTTAGATATGGGCCGACAAAGCTATAGTTTGCAACTAGTGAGCAGTACAGACAAAATAGAATCGTTTTTAGACACACTTCGCCATGAAACCGATATTATTGAAGTTGTACGTTCTGGTGCTGTTGGTATTGGGCGAGGCGATAAAGCGCTAAAAGCATAACACTCATCTATTAAAGCCGTTATATAGCGGCTTTTTAAACATAAAAAAAAGAGCTAAATAGCTCTTTTTTTAATTTAATTCGTTAAACCTATTAAGGGTTTACTTGGTCTTTAAGACCTTTACCTGCTTTAAAGCTTGGGATAGTTGCCGCTGCGATTTGGATCTCAGCACCCGTTTGTGGGTTACGGCCAGTGCGAGCTGCACGTTCTTTTACTGAGAAAGTACCAAAACCAACTAATGCTACTGAATCACCTTCTTTTAAAGAAGAAGTTACAGCACCTGTAAACGCGTCAAGAGCACGAGTAGCAGCGGCTTTAGAGATTTCTGCATCAGTAGCAATTTTTTCAACTAATTGAGCTTTATTCATTGTTAGATTCCTATTCGTTATTATTTTGCCTTCGCAAAACCTATCTTTATGCATTTTTAAAGAGTTAGCAACAGCAAATTGCATTTTTTGCTTAAATTCTTAAAAAATGAGTAAAATTTAAATAATTCTCTGTAAAATACAGCGTGTTGGGTTAACAAAGACTTAATTTGAGTACAATTTTGGCGCAAGTTAAGCAACTGGGTAAATAAGCTATATTTTTTCGATCACTAAGGTCACTTCCCCGACCTCGACTCCAAACTTAACAATAGATGTGCGGTTTATCAAGCGCGATTGTGTAACCAGGTACATCCAATCATCAAAATTCACTTTTAAACTACTGCCATCGTATGGAAGCTCTACATCGTAATTCCAATGAAATACGCTGCCATCACTTCTACCTTTTGCTGTACCTATAACATCATCTGCCAACCCTGTTAAACTATTGTCTTCGTTTAACGTTATTTTCCAGATTCGCTTTTGGGTTTGGCCATCATCATAAACAAAGTCTTCTTCAATAACGCCCAGGTTGCCGTCCCAAGTCGCATTCATATCTACGACAAGCTTTCGGGTCAATTCGCCTTTAAAGTCTTGTACAACACCATAGGCTTTCAAATTTCCGCTAAAAAACGTTTTAAAGTCGAAATTTGGCGATGTATTTTTATAATGTTCAACATTTGGTGCCGAACAGCTAATTAAAAGTAGAGCCGAGACGGTCATTACAGCTGCTTTCAACGTGTTTAATATGTTCATATTAATTCCCTAATAGTTGCTTTCGTAGTTTTGGCTCAGAGGTTTTTTTATCAAGCCAAATGGCTAAAAAGTCACTCGAAAATTGAGGCTCATTAATTTCACCAATTTTTTCATCATTATGATAAAAAGTGCTCATACCTTGCTCATTTGTGATTAACGTTAGCGAGTCACCCTTTTTTATATCAGGCCAAATAGACAACAATTTACTGTCATATTTGTCAGCTAATCCTTTTTTCCCAAGATGTTCCCACTGCTCATTTGTTGCTTTAACTATTTCTTTAGCTTCAAAGTCGCGTAAATAGGTAAGCTTAAACTTAATAGGATGTGTTCCTGCACTGTAATTACCTGAAGGGGTAAATAGCACAGCGTCATATACATCCCAAAATAAATACTCCATTCGTGCTTCGCCTACTTTATTAAATTGTGTGTTAGCTAAAACAATTGAAGTTGTAAGCAAATAAAAAGTAACTGCCTTTAGTAAAAATTTCAAAATAAGTTCCCTTTGAATAAGTGAGTAATGTTGCAAAATGCAAATTTGTGGGCGTTCAGCGATTAATAAACAACTTAATTTTTTGGTTTATAAAAAGGATAGCGGTAAACACTGCAGACCATATCGCTCCGTAAACAAGCCAAAATTGCCATAAAGGTAATCCTAGGCTTATTACTTCAAAACGAGCACCTGCCCAATAACTTGCAGGCGCAAAAGCAATACATACCAAAAAGGCCTGCCAAAGTTTTAATCTACTTAAAAAGACCATAGAGGTATTTAAAGAAAGTAATAATGCAGCCCATAAAAAAGCGAGCCATAGGGGGAAGGGGTATACTTTAAATTCTAACAAGCCTAGCTTTACCGCTATAAATTCTAATAACAGGGCTAAAGGTAGGGCTTTAATTAATAGTAAGGAGTCTTGTTTTTTCTGCTTTGATAACAAAAACATTAAAACAATAATCACGCCACTAAAAATTAGCGAATCAGCTTCAAGCAGTAATGATAAAAACCACACTGCTTGAAACAAAACAAAATTAGTAATTGAGCGCAATATCATCGTTATCGCTAATAAAACGTGGTTTACGCGCCATTAAATGCACTGTACTTGTTGCTCTGGCTCTAAATGCACCTTCACAATAAGCAAAATAGAATAACCATAAACGATAAAAACGTTCATCAAATTTAGAGCGGTCCAAATCAGGCCAGCTTTTTATAAAACGAGTACGCCAATCCGCTAATGTTCGTGCGTAGTGAGCGCCAATATCATTAACAGTGTGAATAACCATATCGGTATTATTCTTGATTTGCTCACTCATTTCGTTAAGTGATGGCAAGCACCCACCTGGGAAAATATACTGTTGGATAAAGTCAGAGTTTTTTAAGTAGTGCTTATAACGCTGATCGCCAATAGTAATTGCTTGTATAAGCATTGCGCCGTCGTCTTTTAAGAGCTCACCACACTGAGTGAAGAAGCTAGGTAAATAGTCATGACCAACCGCTTCTATCATTTCAATAGAAACAAGTTTGTCGTATTTACCTTTTAGTAATCTGTAATCGAGCTTGAGTAATGTTATTTTATTCTCAAGACCAAGTTCAACAATTTTTTTAGCTACAAAATCATGTTGCTCATCAGATATGGTGGTTGTTGTTACATGGCAATCGTAATGTGTGGCTGCGTATATAGCAAAAGCCCCCCACCCTGTACCAATTTCAATTACTGAATCATTTTTTTGAAGCTCAACTTGCTCACAAATGCGTTTAAGCTTGTATTGCTGCGCCTCTTCAAGTGTTGCTTCTTTTGTAGGATATACAGCACTTGAGTAAAGCATTTCTTTACTTAAAAATGATTCGTACAAATCATTACCTAAGTCGTAATGAGCAACAATGTTCTTTTTAGAGCCCGATTCTGAATTTTTATTTTTTATGTGATTAAATCGGTGTGCGATATTACTAAAAAATGCGAATTTTTTTTCAAACTCATCGAGTTGCTTTTCGTTTATAGCAAATATTTCTATAAATGAAGTTAAGTCGTCACAAGACCAGTGACCCAAAATATACGCTTCACCAGCGCCAACGCTCCCAGATAACGCAAACGCTTTATACATAGCTTTATCGTTAACTGTTACTGTGGCTTTTAAAGCAGACGATACATCGCCAAAAACTGTACGCTCATTTCCTTCAATTAAAACAACTTGACCTGTTTCAATTGACGAAAAGGCTTTAGTCACTAATTTTTTATATATGTTAGTTAACCAGTTTGTGCTTTGTTCGCAATTTAAGCTCGACACTTTATCCATTGAAATACCTATTAATTGTCCTGACTATCTATGTGCTTTATGGCTTGCCTGAGTGACCTAAAAAAGGAACTCGTTTTATAAACAACTTTAACGCTTGATAATAAATACCTTTGAAAATAGACCATGTCATGGCCGGAAAACGTTTAAATAACTTATTAACTTCTTCTTTAGTAAGTTCTTTACGCTTTAAGCGAAGTGTAGCATCAAATAATAGCTCTTCATTTCGCTTATTTTCAATGTGTATCAATGTTTTATCAGGCGATTGCTTAACATGCCAATGATAGTTCATATCTAGATTCATAAAAGGTGATACGGAAAAAACCTTTTTAAAGTTCACTTTTTTTTCTAAAGGTACTAAATAATAATGACGTTCGTTCCATGGTGTATTACTTACTTCAGCAATCATGTATTTAAAACAGGTGTCATTATGACCAAAAAAGTAAAAATTAACAGGACTAAAATACACACCAAAACAACGAAGTTGCCCAAGCATGTAAATATGAGTAAAGGTTTCAGTAATACCTAAATTGGCAAGTTGTTCGTGTGCACGCTCAATAAGAGGACGTTTAGCAAGCTGTGAGGTGCCTTTAAGATAATCAGCTTCATTAAACTTTAACGCCTTTAAGCCTGACGTACCTATGTGTTTATGCACACCATTTAGTTGTTGAGGATTATTTAAATCTACCCACATCATATATAAAGGGTAACTAAAGCGATGTTCTTTAACAGCAAAACGGCGATGTTTAACATCGCCTAAATACACTGCACTAGTCAAATTCGACCCCAAGTTGCTTGGCTACATCTACACCACTGTGTACGCCATCTTCATGAAAACCATTGTACCAATAAGCGCCACAAAAATAACTATTGTTGTGTCCGTCAATACTGTGTTTAAGTTTTTGAGCCGCAATAGACTCTTGGTTAAATACAGGGTGGTGATAAGTAAACTCGCGCAAAATTTTACTTTGGCTTATTCCTTCAAGATGGTTAAGCGTTACACAGAACTGTGTATCTGATTGTATACCTTGCAAAATATTCATTTGGTAAGTTACAACAGCGGCTTTATCCGTGTTGTTATTAAGTAGGTAGTTCCAGCTTGCCCATGCCGCTTTTCTATCTGGCAAAAGGTTTGTATCGGTGTGCAACACCACTGAGTTCTCAGTGTAAGCTATTGCACCCAATACTGACTTTTCTTGCTCAGTAGCATCACCCAGTAGTGCAAGCGCCTGATCTGAATGACAAGCAAATATTACTTTATCAAATTTACTTTGCTCACCATTGGCAAACTCTATTGTTACTTCATCATTTTGACGCGTAACTGATTTAATATTTGTATTGAGGTTAATTTTATCGGCAAAACCTCTGATCAGCGGCTTAATGTACTGACGAGAGCCTCCTGGTACTACATACCACTGTGGTCTATTGGTTACATCTAAAAGCCCATGATTAAAGAAAAACTTAACAAAAAACTCAACGCCTACGTTTTCCATTTCTTTAATACTGGTAGACCAAATAGCCGCGCCCATAGGAAGAATATAATGGTATTTAAAAAAGTCATTAAACTGGTTATCGTTAAGCAATTGCCCTAATAATTGATCAGACTGGTAATCACCTTTTTCATGCATTGCTTTGCACAGTTTGTTAAACCTAACAATGTCGTACAATAATCGCCAAAACTTAGGTCTAAAAATATTACGACGCTGTGCAAATAAGCTTGTAAACGTATGTCCATTGTATTCAAAACCAGTGGCTTCGTTGTGCACACTAAAGCTCATCTGGGTTGTTTGTTTATCAATACCAATGTGCGAAAGTAGCTTTTCAAAATATGGGTAAGTTCGGTCATTAAATACAATAAAGCCTGTATCTATTGCGTATTTGATGCCACACACATCAACATCAACCGTTGCTGTGTGGCCACCTATGTAATCATTTTTTTCAAATACGGTTACATCGTAATGTTTGTGAAGCAAATGCCCACATGTTAAACCAGATACACCAGTTCCTATTATTGCTATTTTTTTCAACGGGCTAATCCTTTTGCGATTTTAAGCCAAATCGGCAGTGGTAAAATGCGTAAAGCTTTTAATATAAGTGTAAAACGATAAGGGAAATGAACGTCTTTGCGGCGTTTTTGAATACCCTTAATCATGTAGTCAGCTGCTTTTTCAGCAGTAACGGCCATAGGCATCGGGAAATCATTTTTATTAGTAAGTGGCGTTTTTACAAACCCAGGATGAACTAAAGTCACATCAACATCATTTAAATCAACCGCTAAGCTTTTTGCTAAGTAACTTACACCCGCTTTTGATGCGCCATAAGCTTCTGAACGAGGTAGCGCAAGGTAAGTAACACTTGAGCTGACCAAAACAAGTTGGCCGCCTGGATTTATTTTAGGAAGTAACGCCTCAAGGCAATACCCCATAGAAAGTAAGTTAACGTTTATTACACGCTCAAACAACGCGCTATCAAAGTTGCGCGCATCATCTATATATTCACAATTACCAGCGTTTAAAATAACACGGTCAAAATGAGGAAAGCCAACTGTCGACTCTTTTATATCTTGCAGGTTAGTTGCATCAAATTTACATGCTTGGATATTGTCGTATTTAGCAAGCTCGGCGAGCTTATCACTATTACGGCCGCAAGCTATAACAGTGTCTCCTAGCTGTGCATATTTAATTGCTAGCTGCTCGCCAATACCTGATGTAGCACCCGTTATAAGTGTGATCATAATTAACCTGCCCTTTTATCAATTAGCTTTATAACGCTACCAAGTAAAGGAATGTGTTTGTATAACAACTCGCCCACATTAAAGTAGTCTCTGTGCTTAATAATTTTGCCATCTTTAAAAATAAGCTTACTATGACCGGCTACCGAGATAGTTTTACCTGATGAAAGCTTTGGATGTGCATAATACATAGTCCAATAAATAAAAGCATTGTTACCGCTATTAAACGAATCACTAATATCAAACTGGCAATGCTTAACATTGCTGTATAAGTTAGCAAAGTACCTGCGCAATTCTACAATGCCGTTAATTTCATGCATCGGGTCTATAAACTGTATGTTGTCACAGTAAATATCACTCAATAAATCAAGATTAGTGCTATCAAGCTGTTGGTATATTTCAACAAATTTATCTACTGGTAACTGGTTATCCATATCACACCTTAAATGCAGCAAGTGCACGTTCTCGTGCCGCTTTATGATCAACTATTGCTGGCCAGTAACATTCCTTATCTTTGCCTGTTGCGGCTAAATAAGTGTGTGGAAAATGAATGTGTTTATCTGGCACGTTTTCAAGCTCTGGCAAATATTTACGGATAAACTTGCCCGTTGGATCAAAGCGCTCGCTTTGTCTGATAGGGTTAAAAACTCTAAAGTAAGGCTGAGCATCACACCCGGTACTTGCAGCCCACTGCCAGCCACCATTATTTGAGGCTAAATCGCCATCAATTAAGTGCTGCATAAAAAAGCGTTCACCTTCACGCCAGTCTATTAATAAATGTTTAGTTAGAAAGCTTGCAACAACCATTCGTAAACGATTATGCATCCAACCGGTTTGCTTAAGTTGTAGCATTGCTGCATCCACTAATGGGTAACCTGTACGCCCTTCGCACCATGCTTTAAAATCGCTTTCACTTTTACGCCACACTACAGCATTATACTTTTCGTTAAAGTTATCGCCGCGCGAAAGCTTCGGAAATTCAGCAATTAAATGCCTGTAAAATTCGCGCCAAACAAGCTCGTTAATCCACGTAAACGTTTTACTTTTTGATGTAGTTAAAATATCAGGATAACGCTGCTGAATATTAATAAGCAGTTGCTTTGTGCTTACAATACCTAGTGCTAAATACGGGCTTAAACCCGATGTGCCTTTTACACTGGGAATATCACGCTGGTCGTCGTAACTTGTAAGTTTGTCGCATATAAAGTTATCAACTACGGTAGAGAGTGTTTCGTCGTCAACCGGCCACTTATCTGAGCACCCATCACTTTTTAGTAAATCACTCTCGTCAAACTCAATAGGGTCAGAAGTTAAAGGCCATTGTGGCAAACTAAAGTGTGTATCTTGATACTGCTTTAACCATGCACGTTTAAAAGGAGTAAACACTTTATACATTTCATTACTTTGATTTTTAACCGTTCCAACAGGTGCAATTAAATCACCTTCGTACAAAGTAAAAGTAATAGAAAGCTCATCGCATTCATGTAAAATTGCTTTATCGCGGTTTACTTCATTAAGCTCATATTCTGTATTAGCAATTATGTGTTTTACATCGTTTGCTTTACAAAAGTTAATAAGCTCGCGCGTACAATCACAAAAGCTCGGCGCTTCAATAATATGTAAAGTAATACCGTAATCAGCAAGTTGTGATTGAAGATAAGTAACTCGGCGCTTGAGTAAGTCAATCTGAATAGGCGCAGCTTGGTGTTGTTGCCACTGCTTTTCAGACACATAAAAAATGGCGTGTTTAGCGCCATTATTTAGCGCTTGAATTAACGCTTCATTAGAAAAAAGGCGCAAATCGCGCCTAAACCAAAATAATGTATCCATTAAATACCAAATCGTAGTTTTAAATCGTGAGGGTATGGGTTAAAAAACACTTGTTTTTCAAGGTACTCATTCGGATGAACTTTCAAATGATGTTTTAACAAGGTAAGTGGTACATACAATGGCACCAATCCTTCGCGGTATTCGTCTATGGCATCACGAAGTTCTTGTTTTTCAACCTTCGATAAATCATTTTTAAAGTAGCCTTGTAAATGCATTAGGGTGTTGCAATTATTTCTTCGAGAAGCTGGCTTTTTCAGACCCGTCATCAAACCTAAAATATATTCATCCGCAACTGCATTTATGTCGTCACCTACGAACGTTCCAAGCAGATTACCCAAATCACGATAAGCTTGGTAATTATGAGCCATCAACAAGTACTTATACTGAGAATGAAATTGAGTAAGCTTGTGAACCGTTAGTGGTTCTTGTACCAACTTTTGCCAATTTTTAAATACGTAAATTCTCATTACAAAGTTTTCACGTAAATGCATGTCGTTTAAGCGACCGTTTTCTTCACATGGCAATAATGGGTTGTGCTTCATTATTTGCTCAGCAAAAAAACCAACGCCTTCAGAGGTATTACCCGTGCCTGCTTCGTTGTATATTTTAATGCGCTCCATGCCGCAGCTTGGACTTTTTGCGCAAAATACAAACCCGCTCAACTCTTTAGCTTGTTCTGTTGCAACTTTTTTACCATACTCGGTAAGTTGTTGGCCTACATCTCCAGTACCATCTGGGCGACATACTTTAATAGTATCTCCCACTTTAACCTGGCGAATAGTTGGTCGAGGTATTGGTAAACCTACCGCTACCTCAGGACAAAACCGTGTATATTCAACATGTTTACCTAACTCATCCATACAGAAATTTGACTTTTTATGACCGGTGTCAAATCTAACTTTTTCGCCTGCTAAGCAGGCGCTTATACCTATTTTTATTATATCTGTGTGCATAAATTCTCTTAGTAAATCAAATTACCTATTGGATTTAGTAACTTGCTGAAGCCCTTATTAAAATGTAGCGCACTACTGACAACTGTAAAGCACAAACAACCATCTTTTGTTAAAGGAGTATGTTGGTGGCTACCATCTTGCCATATAAAGTCACCTGGTACATATTTTCCTTCTTCATCACTAAACTCGCCATCTAGGAGTAAAGTAACTTCAAAGCCAGTGTGTGTGTGTTCTGGTATTTCACCACCAGCATCAATATGCAACAAGCTAGAGCGTAATGGGCCATCATCAAGTGCAATACGCGATCTAGCAAGCTTACCCACTTGGGTAAATTTACTGTGAGAAATACGCGTTAGCGCACGTGGAAGCTGATAGTTATGCTCATTAACTTTAATAGAAACAGGCTCTACTTCATAAACTTCGTCGATAGAATCATCAGACGTGATCATATCAAGCACATTCAATTCAAATTCTTCAAGTAACTCAGGTTGCTCAGCTTGAGGTTTCTCATATTGCGCTGGCTCTTCACTAAATAATGCGTTTGCATTGCTTGCCTCAATTTTAGCTACTTTAGCTTGGCACACAGGGCACATATCTACATGTATAGAAACGGCTAAACTCAATGATGTAGCAAGTGATGCATCGCAATACTGTGTCAGTAAAGTTTCACTCGGGTGATGTTTAATCATGCTGATCTCCCATTTCATTACGTAATTTTTGCAAGGCCAAACGTAATCGTGATTTTACCGTGCCTACTGGAATATTAAGTTGATGTGCAAGTTGCTCTTGCGACATGTCTTGAAAATAAACGCCTCTTACCACTTCGCGTTGAGCAATAGGTAATTTGTCTAAATAACGTTTAATTTGTTTATCTTCTAAATGATCACTGTATTCGTGATGTGTATCTTGTGATTCGTTTAATAACGGCCAAATATCTTCGCTTATGTTTTCTTCTTTATTACTTTTCATTTTACGAAGCATATCGAATGAAGCATTACGCATAACGGTATAAACCCACGTAGTAGCCGCACCTTTATCACTGTGATACAAATGTGCTTTACGCCAAACAGATGTTAACGTCTCTTGCACAAGCTCCATTGCTTGAGCTTCAACACCAAATTGCTTAATTCCAAAACGTTTAATTTTTGGCGCAAAGTATTCAAATAAATAGGAAAATGCTTTTTTATCGCGTGACTGTGCAACATCTATAAGCGCTTGCATGAGTTCTTTACTCGGCGTCTCTGGCATGGCAGTGTACTTACCTGTATTAGGTTCACAACGTGGTGATTGTTGTTGACTTACCATAATAATTTATCCCGTTATTGCTTTTGTATTAAGTAATACGGGCAATAATTAATTTAGGATCATAAAATTTAGGCAAATTCGTTATTAATCACAGTATGGAGGAAATTCAGTAAGTTATCAAAGTTCGTTTCAAACGCAAGTTGCTGTTTTTTCTCAATAGAAATAGGTAGGAGCTCAAGCCAACGAGCTGCAATCCAAGGCAGTTTGTCAAAGTGAGTTTTTTTGTACAGCAAATTAAGTTCCGGATTACTTTTAAACACGTTTAAAAGTGCATCATGCAATAAGTCATGTTCGCCAACTGAGTTGTTAGAATCCTTATACCAATATGGCGTATTACAAGGCGATACCAAGCCATGACGTAATTCGTCTTTGTCTTGATAAACATCATTAATTTGCACATTTTTAGATGCAAACACATCGATTAATAATACATCGTTGTCGTCTTGGTCAAAATCAATAATATCAACAAGGCAACCTTGCGCGCTTATATTAAATGGCGTGTCGTGCTCAAATGTACAAAGCACAAACCCTGTATTGTTTTTTAATGCGGTTTTAACCATATTTAAATAGCGAGGCTCAAATATGCGTAATCGCGTATAGCCTTCTGGTAACATAAAAATGGGTAATGGAAAAATCGCACGTTTCATAAAGTCTACTTCTTTCAAACACTCTGCCTTTATTTACGTGCGCTTTTGCTAAGTCGATCAGCTTTGTATGAATCGAATTAATTACCAGCTATATAATTGGCTAAAGATTAAACCAACCTCCCATAGCTTTAAACACTTGAACCGAGTAATAAGCGCTAATCATACTGACTACGGGTGCTAACATTAATGCAAATAATCCAAGTTCACTGCTCATCGTTTTAATCCTTTAAATAATTTATTTTGCGTTTTTTATACTAGTGTCAGTATTTTTAAGCGCTGTGCTATCTGTTAAAGCGGGCTCATCTAATAAACCCTCTAAAACAGTTTTAGCATCAAAATAAAGCGTTTCCTTTAGTGATTTTTCAAGCTCGATTGTGGTTTGCTTTACGTAGCTTGCTACACTTTGAGTTAATATATCAGTTATATCTAGGTCCACTTCTGTTGCATGTACTTGCGCAGAACCTAATACTAATAAACTTGCCATAGCGATTTTAATTGAATGTTTCATAATGGTATTCCTTGTTTGTGTATTGTTTAGACGTAGTTACATACTCAAGGGTTGTGCCAACATAAAAATAAATCGTAAGCAACTGTAATTAATCAGTTTTACATGCATCTCTTTAATTTAAAAAATTCATACCTTGTTAATTTAACCATTTAATTTAATTTTCTGACTACTTTTTAGTTAATAAATAAAAGAGTATAAATGTATTAATACCGTCACACTAAATACATTTAGCGTTTATAAAAACGTCATATCTACCCGCTAAAGTGCACACCACTATAAATAATTCAAAAAGTGCAGTATGACCCTTTCATCACGTCGAAATTTTTTAAAAATCTCAGCAGCAAGCATATTTACCGTCGCAGTATCGAGTGCCATTACAGGTTGTGCTCAAACATTAACAAACAAACCACTATCGGCTATTGAATTTAAACACGGTGTAGCCAGTGGCGATCCGCTCAGTAATGCTTTAATAATTTGGACACGTGCAACTACTTCTCAATCAAATTTTGAAGTTACTGTTGCTTGGGAACTGGCAAGTGACTCTCAATTTAAAAACATCATCCGCAGCGGGCGCGAACAAACAGATAAAAGCAGAGACTTTACAATAAAAATAGATGTGCAAGAACTTGATCCAAACACAGAGTACTTTTATCGGTTTATGGGTTTAAATACACAAAGCCCAATTGGCCGTGCTAAAACACTACCAATAAATAACATTGAACAAGTAAAAATGGCTGTTGTGTCGTGCTCAAACTATCCTGCTGGGTACTTTAATGCCTACACCGATGCCGCTAAACAAAAAGATTTAGATGTGGTACTGCATTTGGGAGATTACATTTACGAATACCCAATGGGCGGATACGCTACCGAAAATGCTGAAAAAATTGGCCGCCAATTAGCAGCCGATAACAGTGGTGAAATTATTACCCTTAGCGACTATCGTAAACGCTATGCTATTTACAGAACAGACCAAGGCCTTCAAGCTCTTCACGCTGCAGCGCCTTTTATTGCAATATGGGATGATCACGAAGTTACCAACGATACCTATAAAAGTGGTGCTGAAAATCATACCCCTGATGAAGGTGACTTTTTTAAGCGCCGTGCAGCAGCTATTCAAGCCTATTACGAATGGCTGCCAATTAGACCGCCTATGGGCGAACAAAGCCCGCAAATATACCGCACCTTCGATTTTGGTAATTTAATAAGCTTGCACATGCTAGATACGCGCGTAATAGCACGCGATAAACAACTCGCTTACAGCGACTACAAAAACCCCGAGACCAAGCAAATGGATGTTGCGCGCTTTGTCAGTGATTTAAATAATCCAAAAAGGCAGTTACTAGGTAACACACAACTAAACTGGCTCACCAGTGCGATAACTAAATCAAATGCAAAGTGGCAAATATTAGGCCAGCAAGTATTAATGACTAAAATGTGGCTACCTACTGAAATATTCTCGCAATCCGATCGCACTAAAATACCCCTGGTGTTAAAAGAGCTTGTTGCCATTAAAAAAGCCGTGTTAGCTAATAAAGCGGTAACACCCGCGCAACTCGCACGCGTAAATACTTTAATGCCTTATAATTTAGATGCGTGGGATGGTTACCCAAGCGAGCGCGAAGCATTATACAAAAGCGTTACCGCATTAAATAAAAAGTTAGTAGTGGTTGCAGGTGATACGCACAATGCGTGGCATGGCACATTAAAAAATGCAAAAGGCGAAAGCGTAGGAGTAGAGTTTGCAACACCTGGTGTTACATCCCCGGGTATGGAGCATTATTTAGCGCTTAATACAGCACAAGCAAAGCAAATGGCTGACTCGCTTACATTGCTAATAAACGACTTAAATTATTGTGACTTATCACACCGTGGATATATGTTACTGACTATTACTAAAGAGCAAATCACAACCGATTGGCGCTATATAGATAACATAAATTCCCCAAGCTACAACATTGCTGCTCAACACCAAAGTGTCTATAAGGGCTAACATTTTGTATAAAAAGAGAAGGTAAACACATTATTTACCTTCTCGTTTATTTTATTAAACGCGCTTAATTACAACTATAAAGAAACGTCCACGAAGCATCACTTCCTGGAAGACTGTTTGTATACCAATTTGCGCAGTATGCATTACCCTGATATTGCATTTTATCGTCGGTGTTATTGTGAGTAAACGGACCACCTGAGTAATCTTTGTTCACCCAATTAGGGTATGCATTAATACCATTACAATCGGTTGAACTCACAACACTGCATCCATTTGTATCAACACTTGTACCAGCGGGTGTATTTGGGCACTGATCAATATCATCATTCACTCCATCGTTATCCGCATCGCTTTGTGGCTCAACTACTTCAACAACACAACCTGTATTATTAACAGTTTCACCTGCAGGTGTATTAGGACATTGATCAACATTATCGCTTATACCATCGGCATCGCTATCGGTTACCGCGCAGCCAATACTATCAACCGTTGTACCTGCGGGAGTATTATCGCACTAATCAAGGCTGTCACTTACGCAATCCCCGTCGCTATCTAAATCAACATTGCTACTACCACCACCCCAACCTTGAATGATCTCTTTAACTTTAGAGCCTGACGATGTTAGTGAATTCCAACTACCGCCTGGAGTAAATAACGATGCACCTTCGTTTTTATCGTTTAAAGCCCAGTTAGCGTGGCTAATATTGTTTGTTTTAAAAAATGCCATCCATGCATCGGTTTCATTGATATTAACACCACCATTACCATCAGCATTGACTGTTCCCCACTCTGTGGCGAATAGTGCAATGCCGTTATCGAGTGCTGTTTGTGCTTTATTTCGATACGATTGACCATGCGTGCCAGCATAAAAATGCAGAGTGTAAGCAATATTGGCACGATCAATTGGGTTTTGTGATGCCACATCAACATCTTGCGACCACGTAGGCGTTCCAACCACAATTAAGTTATCAGGGTCGATTGCTCTAATTTTATCAATAACTGTTTCTGCGTAAGGCTTAATATCGTTAACCCACGAAATTTGTAACGGCTCGTTATAAATTTCATAAATAACATTGTCGTACTGCCCATATTTGGTAGCTACGTCTTCAAAAAAGCGAACTGCAGTTGCTTGATCGGTATGTGCTTCATGGCTATGAAAATCAATAATAACGTACATATCTTCGCTAATAGCTGCGTTCACAACAGTATCAAGACGGCTCATATTGCCCTCCCAATCAAAGTTCAAACTACCACCAGTACTCGTACCATGACCAATAGCTGCACGAATTAATGTTGCATTAAATTCAGTTTTTGCCTTTGCTACTGTTTCTGCTGTGTAAAATTTTTCAGCGCCCCACCCCGTATTACTCCAAAATAGGCTAGGTCCTGCAAAGCTTGTGCTTTCCCCACCCGCAAGAATTTGATTCCCACTCACCGTTAACTTCTCAACAGCGGCATTGGCCATTGTTGAGCATCCTAATAATAAAGCTAACGATAAGCTCGCCACTTTAAAATCCTTTCTATTGTGATTATTTGAACTGTTATTCATCGTATTTCCTTAAATTGAAATTATCAGTCGTCATTGCTTGACGTAATAAATTGATAGCAAACCAATACTTAATAGTTAAACAAAGTTAATTTGGCGAGCAGAAAGTATCATTTATTTATTAACATTAAATGAATAAAAAGGTACAAAGATAAGGATTTTAATTAACCAAATATCAACAAGTGAGCGATTTAACGAGGTTTGAGGATTTTACTGGGTATATACAAGCATTTACACGATGTTTACATGATGCGGGCAAAAAATCTCGGTTACAAAAAATATGTATAAAAATGAAAAGGCGGTAATAATAATTATTACCGCCATCAATAATAGCTAAATATCAGAGATAAATATGCGGGAAGAAAATTAATCAGCCAACCAAACCGAGTTCTAATTAAGTGGCTTATTTTTTAGTAGGCAGCGCTTTTCTGCCCAAACGGTATGCATCCATCATGCTCAGCACCCAAATTATAATCATTAAAGGTACATACTTATATTCAGCGAGTTGAGCGCAAGCGTCAGATGGTTGTTGTGCTGCTTTTAAAATGGCCGTAACCGACATGGGGATTTTACCGTGTACAATTTCATTTGCAGTACACTGTGCAATCGCAAATATATCTTGAAAGGTTAAAATTAAAAAAACAGTAAATACACCCGCAAAAATAGCGCCTATTAGGTGTTTTTTTAAAGAGAAATGCCCCGCTCCAGGATAAACAATGGCGGTAAGTAAAGCAGCTTTTAGATCTTGTTTCATGGTTATTTCAGCTCGTAATATGTATTACACTAGACACCAATATAGTGAATTAATTCTCTTTAAAATCAAGTAAAAGCTAAAGTAGCGTATCAAATAAAGTTATTTAGAATTACTCACAGCTAAGATTGAAACTTTCAGCGTACAGTTGTACACTGAAATTAATTCCAATAGTGGTAGGAACAGTTATGTCGTTAGAAGCGCCTTATTCCCGTAAAGAAGAGAAATTAAACGTAATCAGCCATGCACTCGGTATTATATTTGCCGTATTTGTAATGTGGGATTTATTTAGCCAAGCCACCAGCACTAAAGCATATATTAGTACTGCAATTTATGGCAGCAGCCTATTTGTGCTGTTTTTGTCATCCACTTTGTACCACGCCAGTATTCAACCGCGCTTAAGAGCCTTTTATAAAAAGTGCGATCACTGCGCCATATACTTATTAATTGCCGGCACCTACACTCCCTTTTTATTAATCTCATTATCCGGTGCTTGGTCATGGGCCACACTTACATTTATTTGGGCGGTGGCACTGGCGGGCGTGGCGTACAAAGTATTTGTAAAAAACGGTAATAAAAAAATATCACTCGCCACCTACTTGCTCATGGGTTGGTTCGCACTGGCTATTGTATATCCGCTTTATTCAAGTGTTGATGTAAAAGCACTTTACTGGCTACTTGCCGGCGGTATTTTTTATAGTTTAGGTACATTATTTTACAGCGCTAAAAGCACCCAATTTAGCCACGCTATCTGGCACTTATTTGTTATTGCTGGGTGTGTTTGCCATTATATTTCAATTAGTAATTATGTTTATTAGGCAGGTAAAGCCAATTAGAATGGTCTGGTTTGAGCGAGAAGCAGACGGTCGAGTAAACTCGTTTTTGGACATAACTGAGTTATAGAGATTACTAAATTAGCGTCTAACGAATTACTGTGGCATAGCAAGCTAGGGACAAATGCGCAAAATGATCCCGCTATTGATTAACTAAAATTTCATAAGTGAAAGTTACAAGCTCGGGTACATACTGTTCAGTATTAATTTCACGTTGGACTTCTTCGATAGTCAAAACACAAAGAGCACCCTCACTATTCAAGAGCACGGCTTTTTGTCCGACAGTAGGCGTGATTGTTCGACCGGGGGTTAGAAAAGAATCGACTGTTGAGGGGGTAAAGTTTGGAGTTGTTATTAGCCCCACAGCTTTAAGACCACCATCAGTGTATACATAGACACTATTTCCTGAACACCCACTGAAATGGATTTTGAACTG
Organism: Pseudoalteromonas sp. Z9A6; assembly: GCF_011378805.1. NCBI lineage: Bacteria > Pseudomonadati > Pseudomonadota > Gammaproteobacteria > Alteromonadales > Pseudoalteromonadaceae > Pseudoalteromonas > Pseudoalteromonas sp. Z9A6. The sequence goes on along the minus strand of NZ_WTKZ01000002.1, from coordinate 24,881 downwards.
GTACTCACCATTTCCAACGGTATAACCTAAATGCTCTCGATAGCGAAAAGTTACACGCCCACTTAGAGCTGGGTTTGCATAATTACCAGAGTCTTTCAGAACATCAATCCGCTCAAGTCGCGCTGCTCGTTTATGAACGACCGAGATAGGTATCGCATGTTGTTTGTCTGCGGGAAGTCCTTCAATCCATCGCCATACTGCGTCTATCTGGGTTGATCCTGGATATCTCCTAGCATCAGGGTTTGAGTTAAAATCAAAACCTTTAGGACTTTTAGCTTTTAGCCAACGAGGTAATCTATAGTTAGGGTTTCTAACAAAAATAACGGACAGCCATGTGTTTGGTTTACTCTCAAAAACACTGCTTATCCATTCTGTCTCAATGCCAACTCCTGATGTTGGGGAGTTGTCTGCACGTTCAACATAATTTTCATCAACAACTAAAAGTACATGAGAAGCATCGGTTACTTCTTGCATGAAGCCACTTAAACTCGAACCATAGTCGACTGCTTCGTCAATTTTCACCGTGTAACCCATTAAATGAAGTTGGCTTGCGAGTAGGTGAACCCACTCTTTATGATCATTTGACGTCCAAGCGTATGAAATAAATAAATCCGTTTTCATTTTAATGTGTTTTCCTTATGTTCGTGACATATTGTTTAAATGCAATAGTAAACAAAAAGAGAATTTAAAAGCTACTCAGACTAATGACAATAAGTACAAATTCATCAAACTGCTTCTCATCTTCGGATTACGATTTGTTAGTTTGAATATGTACCAAGGCAGCCTAAACAATCACACTCCCTAGCTCGAAAAGGGGCATAAACGAGTTAGTACCACCGTCCGCTCATGGCACTTACCTGCCCACAATAGTCACATCACTCCCATCGGCACTCGCGCATATTCACTTTGTCGTTTTTAAACAATACGCCTTCTGATAATAGCTTTTCGCGCTGTTCTTGGTATTTTTCGCTACCTTCAGGGAATGATATTTTACCTTGGCTATTCACTACCCTGTGCCAAGGTATAACCGAGTCGTTTGGCATCATTTTTAATAAGCGCCCCACCAATCGTGAGTTTTGCGGATAGCCCGCAAGAGCTGCAACTTGCCCGTAGCTTGCCACTTTACCTATTGGTATGCCTGCGATAACAGTATAAATAAGTGTTTCTTTATCAATATCAGCGTTCATTTAAATACGCCTCACTAAGTACTTTAAATTGCTCCCAAATAGTACGCGCTACAGGGCCGTGGTGCATTGCATGTTGCCTAAAGGCTCTAATTTGCGCGCTAAACTTATGCTCTCGGTCAGTTATGTGTATTTCTTGAAGTAAGCCAGCTTTTATTTCAGAGTCGCAGTGCTCTAGGCTCATCATTGCCCAACCCGCGCCTGAGAGTAAAAACGATTTTAAAGTTGATACATCATCAATTTTCATCATGGCGGAGCCTTTTGAGTACGATAGCCTGTCGCTGTCGATACTCAAGTCACTTTCAAACATGGCTAAACACGGATACGTTTGCAGTTCGCTATAGGTAAGTTTTTGAGGAAGTACGCCCTTAGCGCTCACAATGCCAATAGCAAGCTTGCCAATTGGTACACTTTCTAAATCGCCTGTTGCATGAAATAAGTCAAACCACGGGCCAATGCCTAATTCGGCTTGCCCACTGTTTACTTGCTCTAATGAAATAAAGCGTTTTCCGCTTGTTAAGCTAAATTCGGTACTAGTAAACAACCTAAAAGTATTACTTATGATCTCATTGTAACTTTGCATATGGCACAGTTGTTCGTAACAAATTCTAAATTGAGGCTCATTGCCTAATGCTAATTCTTCAGCAAGTTGTGCCAGCTCGTCGTTGGCATGCAGGAGCTGCTTCGCTTCGCGGTGAAAAATACGCCCTTTTTCAGTGAGCTGTAATCGGTATTTACTTCTGTCTAGTAACTCAAATCCTATTTTAGCTTCTAAATTTTTAATGGCGAGAGTAAGCGCGGGCTGCGTTTTATGTAGCTTTAGTGCTGCTCCGCTTAAGCTTGCGCTTTGCACTATGGCATCTAAAATTATTAATTGATTCAGCTTCATATACCGCTCTGCAACATTATAAGTAAAACTTATTGAGTTTCTAAAATTTAATGATTTTTATTTTATATGTTTGCAGCGTATGCTGCACTTAATTATTTTGCCATCATTGCAACGGAGAAGACATGAAACTCTTTCGTCTATGTTTATTAACAACGACCTTACTTAGCTTAATAGCCTGTTCTGAGCCAGAACAACAAGTTAAAGAAGAGCCTATTCGCCCTGTTAAATTATTCAACATAGGTCATGATACGCAAATTAACATTCGTAGTTTTCCTGCTGAAGTTGTTGCAAACCAAGGCTCTTACCTAGCCTTCAGGGTAAACGGCGAACTTGTTAAGTTTCCTGTGCTTGCTGGTGAACACGTTGAAAAAGGTGATTTATTAGCAAAACTAGACCCAGAAGATTTTCAGTTACAGTTTGACGAACGTAAAGCACGCTTTGAATTGGCAAAATCACAACTTGGCCGAATTGAGCAATTGTTTGAGAAAAAAATCACCAGCCAATCAGAATTAGATGAAGCCACTGCTAATATGCAAATTGCTGAGTCTGCATTTAAAATTGCACAAACAAACCTTGAGTACAGCGAGCTACGCGCGCCATTTTCAGGCACTGTCGCTAAGGTGTTTGTTAAAAACTTTGAAAATATTCAAGCAAAGCAAAATATATTACGCTTAGAAACACGCGATTTAATGGACGTAGAAATTCAGGTTCCTGAAAAAATAGTCGCTCGTTTTAAAAAAGGCACCGATTACCACCCTACTGTAAAGTTTGATGGCTTTGACGACAAAGAATACATACTTGATATTAAAGAGTGGGATACCCAAGCAGATCCTGCAACACTTACTTATAAGGTTGTATTTTCGCTACCAGTACCTGAGGACTTTAATTTACTCGCAGGTATGACGGGTAGCGTGCTTATTGATTTAAGTAAAGTAACGCGCTCGCAAGTTGCCTACACAATACTACCTATCGAGTCGGTGTTTTCTGAGCCGCAAGAATCAATTGAAGATAACGCCTACGTATGGCTTTTTGATTCAAAAACTAGCCAAGTGCACAAACAAGCTGTGAAGGTTGGCCAGTTGCACCGCGATGGTATTGAAGTGTTAAGTGGTATTGAAGAAGGCCAAATTGTAGTTTCAGCCGGTGTACATTCACTAAAAGAAGGCATGAAAGTAAGAGCATGGAATAAAGAGCGAGGCTTATAATTATGAGCTTTGCACAACTCTCCATAGAGAAAAAAGTAATCAGTTGGATGTTTACGCTGCTGCTATTAATTGGCGGTAGTGTATCGTATTTTGATTTAGGGCAACTAGAAGACCCTGAGTTTACGCTTAAAAAAGCCATGGTTATCACCATGTACCCTGGCGCGTCGCCGCAACAAGTTGAAGAAGAAGTTACTTTTCCTCTGGAAAACGCAATTCAGCAACTCCCTTATGTTGATTACGTTACTTCTATTTCATCTAACGGTAAGTCGCAAATTTCGGTAGAGATGAAAAGCACTTATCGAAAAGAGCAACTTCGCCAAATTTGGGATGAAATGCGTCGTAAAATTAACGACCTCTCCCCTTCGCTTCCCAGCGGCGTTTACCCAAGTACTGTTTTAGATGACTTTGCCGATGTTTACGGTGTTATGTATTCGGTAACCGGTGATGGCTACTCATATGACGAGCTTAAAGACTACGTAGACTTTTTAAAACGCGAGCTAGTCTTGGTTAAAGGCGTAAGTAAAGTAACGGTTGCAGGTGAGCAACAACCGCAAGTAATGGTGGAAGTCTCAACGCGTAAACTTGCTCAATTAGGTATTGCGCCAAGCCATATATTCCAGTTACTGCAATCGCAAAATACGGTTTCTAATGCGGGTAAAATTCGCGTGGGCGATGAGTCAATTCGCTTGCACCCTACTGGCGAATTTAAAGATGTAAAAGAGCTCGAAACGCTATTAATTTCAAAACCTGGTGCAAGTGAGCTTATTTATTTAGGCGACGTAGCAAAGGTTTACAGAGAGTACGCAGAAGTACCTAACAATGTTATTCGTTATAATTCTCAGCAAGCTTTGCTTATTGGCGTGTCGTTTATGTCGGGAGTTAACGTAGTTGATGTGGGTAAACACATTGACGATCACTTAGCTTCACTTGAGTATCAACGCCCTCATGGTATTGACATAAATTCGGTATACAACCAACCACAAGAGGTTCAAAAATCGGTTGATGGTTTTATTATCAGCTTACTTGAAGCTATTGCGATTGTTCTTGTAGTACTGCTGTTATTTATGGGTTTAAAAAGCGGTATTTTAATTGGTGGTATTTTACTGCTTACTGTACTGGGTACGTTTATATTTATGAAGTTGTTTGCCATCGACTTGCAACGCATATCGCTTGGAGCACTTATTATTGCCCTAGGGATGCTGGTTGATAACGCAATAGTTGTAACCGAAGGGATACTAATAAACCTTAAACGTGGGCAAACAAAGCTCAAAGCGGCGGTTAATATTGTTGAGCAAACAAAATGGCCCTTACTAGGTGCAACAGTCATTGCAGTCACTGCCTTTGCGCCAATTGGTTTAAGCTCTGATGCCAGTGGTGAATTTGCCGGCAGTTTGTTTTGGGTGTTGTTTATTTCGCTTTTATTAAGTTGGATAACAGCCATTACGCTAACGCCATTTTTTGCCAATTTAATGTTCAAAGAAAACGAGTTTAAAAACGAAGAAGGCCAAGAAGATGAAGACCCATATAAAGGTTTTATTTTTAACGGTTACAAAGCGATTTTAGATTTAGCGCTGCACTTTAGAAAAACCACGCTTATATTAATGGTTGTTTTACTGTGTACTGCGGTTGTTGGTTTTGGCTCTGTTAAACAGTCGTTTTTTCCTGCCTCTAATACACCTATGTTTTATGTAGATTACTGGCAAGAGCAAGGCTCTGATATTCGCTCAACCCTAGAGGGCGTTAAAAAACTTGAAGAGTTTTTGCAAAAAGAAGACCTTGTTGAAGAAGTAACAAGTACAACAGGCCAAGGCGCTCCACGCTTTATGCTTACCTACGCGCCAGAAAAGTCATATCCCGCGTACGGGCAATTAATTATTCGTGTGGCCAACAGAGAAGCCGTAGCGACTGTAATGCAAACTGTACGTGATTACTCAAATAATCATGCACTCTCTGCACAGCTTAAAATTAAGCCAATGGAAATTGGCCCCTCTACTGATGCAAAAATAGAAGCGCGTTTTTCAGGCCCTGATCCTGTTATTTTAAGACAATTGGCTGCTAAAGCTGAAGAACTTATTGGTAACGACGATGGCGCGTACAATATTCGTGATGACTGGCGTGCACGTACTAAAATGATTCGCCCGCAGTTTAACGAGCAAAAAGCACGCCGCTTAGGTATTAGTAAATCTGACTTAGACAATGTATTACTAACAAGTTTATCGGGTAAACAAGTGGGCGTATATCGCGATGGCACGCAGTTGCTGCCTATTATTGCACGATCTCCTGCTAACGAGCGCTTAAACGTAGAAAGCGTACACGACCTTCAAATATACAGCCCAGTACTTGGTGTATTTGTACCAGTAACCCAAGTGGTAGACGAGTTTATTGTACAGTGGGAAGACAGCCTAATAATGCGCCGCGATCGCAAACGTACAATTACGATTATGGCCGATCACGATGTATTAGGGGATGAAACCCCAGCTAAACTATTTGCACGTATTCGCGGACCAATAGAAAACATGGAATTACCGCGCGGTTACGAACTGGAATGGGGCGGCGAGTTTGAATCTTCAAGCAAAGCTCAAAAAGCAATATTTGGCTCATTACCGCTGGGTTACTTAGCGATGTTTGCAGTAACCGTATTACTTTTTAACTCGCTTAAACAACCACTAATTATATGGGCAACAGTGCCACTTGCTATAATTGGTGTAAGCGCGGGCTTGTTAGCTATGAATGCTCCGTTTAGTTTTATGGGACTACTTGGTTTATTAAGCTTAAGCGGTATGCTTATTAAAAACGGTATTGTATTAGTTGATCAAATAAATCTCGAATTAAGGGAAGGTAAATCTCCCTATGAGGCCGTATTTGACTCTGGTGTGAGCCGTGTACGCCCAGTTGCTATGGCGGCTATAACTACTATTTTAGGTATGATCCCGCTGTTATTTGACGTGTTCTTCCAGTCAATGGCGGTAACAATTATGTTTGGTTTAGGCTTTGCTACAATTTTGACTCTAATTGTAGTGCCAGTACTTTACACGGTTATATTTAGAATTGATTACGAACCGCGTAAGTAGTTAAGCATATAATCGGTTAACATTAAAAAATGCCACTGGCTCAAGGTCAGTGGCATTTTTATTTAATACCGATGAAAAAAGAAAGGCTACATATTTAGTTGTTAAGAAACTAACCGCAACACTTCTTATATTTTTTGCCGCTACCACATACACAAGGTGCGTTACGCTCTGGTACTTTATCAAATACTTGTGGTGTTGACTTGCTAAGTGCAAAGTCTAGTTCGCGAATATCTTCTGGTACGTCTGCTTTAACTTCAATTGAAGCAAACAGCGAATGCTCTTCTAGTATGGCTTCTATTTCTGATTGTCGTGCAACTGAGTTTACAATTAGCGTTAACGGGTGTAACTCTGTGCCTACCTTTGCGGTACGATTTGGCGCAAATCCATTACTGTTATTTTTACCCATTATGTCGGGCTTACCCATAAAGAAAAATTTTGACATGTTACTTCTATAACCTTTCTACATTATTAAGACGGCGCATCTTAACAGCTTACCCAACATATAACTAAGGTGTACTTGCTAATGCACAATATAAATCAAGCTTTCGTGTATATACGCCTAATATAGCGACATAATGAGGCCATTTAATGGATTTAGGCTAAATTTGAATTCGAAATATAGTAAAATTATTATGACTCAACTTAGTGCCGTTTTAGTATCTAACTCAATATTATGGAAAAGCCTTGGAAAATTTTAAAACCGCGATACTAATAGCGGGCAGCGTTTTTATACTTTTTGGTTATTTACGCTTTATAACTGACGATAATGGTAACGTGAACTTAAACAACTACCGATTTACAGGTGGTTTAGTACTGGTGATTTCAGGCATGGTTGATGGCACACGCGACCTTGTTAATCGCCTGCGCTCTAAAAACTCGTTATCGGCGATTGCAATTTATTTAGGTATACTCTTATTTTATATTGGCTTTAGCATTTAATAGCGAAACATTAAGCGCTAATTTGGGCTTTATACAAGCAACATTTTATAAGTGAATACCCTTTGACCTTTAAGCAACTCTTCAACAGCGCCTTATTACTCTTAGTAACAGCACCTCCGCTGGTTTTACTTGCATGGGATGAACAAGCCGACCCCGCTTTTATCCCCAACAGTATATATAACACCTTAACATTTACGTTATTTCCAATAACGGCGATAGTGTTGTCGGTTGTTTTATTAAGGCACCTATATAAAAAATACAATAATAACTTTGAATTTAAACATACAGTTAAAAATTATATTGCTGAGCATGGGAAGTTCCGCAGCGCATTTATACCACTGTTTTTGCCCATTTTAATTTACTTATGGTTATGGACGTCAGTTTGTATTTCTGTGAAATTATGGGCCAATAAACACAGCAATAATATATGGCAGCAAGAGCATCAATTACTAGAGGTAGGTAGTTGCCCAACTGATTATGAGTACAGTTGTGCAACGCTAACTGTGCTTAGTTTACAGAACTACAGAAAATACACTTTTAGTGGTATTTAGATAAGAATAAATTGGTGACTTTGCAAAATAACAATATAAATTTAGTGGGCGTTACAAGCCCACTTGGCAATATAGTACAAGAAATACAGTGGTAGTAGAATACCACTTAGGTGCAGATTATTTTTTTAAGCTAAGGGTACGCCCCGAGCTAGGTTTTGACTGTGACGACTTGTTCTCTTTAATACTTTTTGGCTTACCAACATACGTGGTAGAACGCTTTTGATAAGGTGCTTTACTGCGCTCATTTTTGCGCTCGCCATTAGCATTACTGCGATCAGAGTTGCGACTTGAATTTCGCTCAGTACTACGCTCGCCACTTTGTTCGCCTTTATTAAAACGGCGAGGATTTTCACCCTGAAAATCACGCTTTTTAGGAGCCGACAGCATATTATTTTCTGATTGTTTATTAGCATCAAGCGAATGTTCTTGAGTTTTACCTGAGTCAGAAATCGAGTCGTTTATTTGCGCCATTTCAGTATCAGACAAATGACGCCACTGCCCTACCTTTAAACCTTTTAGTGTTACGTTCATTATACGAGTGCGCTTTAACGTCACCACTTCGTAACCTAAATATTCACACATACGGCGTATTTGGCGGTTTAAACCTTGTGTAAGTACTATTTTAAATTCTTTAGGGGCAGTTTGTGTCACTTTACACTTTTTAGTCACGGTATCTAAAATAGGCACGCCATTGGCCATTTTTGTAACAAACTGACGATTAAGCGGTTTATCAACCGTAACAACATATTCTTTTTCGTGGTTATTACCCGCACGCAAAATTTTATTAACGATATCGCCTTCGTTAGTTAAAAATATAAGTCCTTCAGACGGTCTATCTAAACGCCCTATTGGAAATATACGCGTAGGATAATTTACCGCGCGAATAATATTACTTTGAATTTTACTTTCGGTAGTACACGTAATACCAACGGGTTTATTGTAAGCGATATAAACGCGCTTTGGTGTGGCTTTAAGTGGCTTGCCATCAACTAATACAACATCGGTAGCAGCTACTTTTACGCCCATTTCAGGCGAGTAGCCATTAACGCTGACACGACCTTGCTCAATATATTTATCGGCTTCGCGGCGTGAACAAAATCCTGTTTCACTAATAAATTTATTTAAACGTTTTAATTCGGTCATGGCACTTATAGCGTAGTAATTTTTAAGGCGAGTAGTGTAAACCACCCACACTATTTTTTCGCCCCTAATTTAAAATTTATAGGTGTTTAAGCATTAATTTTTGCTTTCGTTAATTTACGCCATACAAATTCAAGCGGGCCTTGGTTAAAATAGCGGCTGTATATAAAGGTAAATATGAGCTGCAGTGCAACTAATGCCGTTGCAACTAACCAGTAGTCAATACGATCAAAATTGAGCACCCAGTGCGTAAATAGCACTTTATATAACAACAGTTGTATGAGTGTTTGGCTAATATATAAAGTAAATGCTAAGCGCCCCGCTTGTTGAATAAGCGTGCCAACGTGTGCGCTGTTATTGCAAAATTTAACAATTAAATGAATATACAGCGTAGCCATACCTAGCGCCGCAAAAATATTTACAAATTCTTGCACCCCATATCCTAAGCTGCCATTAAGCTGTGATGCATAAAGCCTGATTCCACAAAAAACAAGGGTCATTGCACCGCAAACTATTAATTGCTGAGTCGTTAAGCCTTTACTAAAAACGTCTTGTTTATATAAATAAATGCCAATGAGCATAAGGCCCACGCACATCCACATTGTCATTATTGGCACCATAACAAGCATTAACGTGTTCATAGCAAGGTTACTAATAAAGTAATCAATATAGTGTGGGTTATATAATTCAATAAACTGTGCTGTATCGCGGTAAATTATTTCATCGGGTACGCTAGATATAACAAGTAAGGTAATCACAGCCGACAACAAGGTAAATGCAAACCCTCTTTTTAAAAGTACGTTGCTATCACTTTCTAAATATTTAATAACAAACCAGCCAGATACACCGTAAACAAATAAAATATCACCGGCCCAAAGTAAAAAACCATGCGCTAAACCAAAGAGGATTAACCAATAGAGCCTGCTTTTTATCTGCACTTCAGACTTGTAACGTTGCCACTGAATATAAAGCCCAGCACCAAAAAGCAAACTAAACAGCGTTCTAAAACGCCCGTCTACAAACACGCTGCTAAGGGTGTGAATAATTGAGTCGCTAACAGGAGGATTAGTTAAGGAGGTATATCCGTAGTCAAAAAGGCCGAAGGCGTAAGCATTCATGTAAACTAGGCCAAGCACGGCAACGCCGCGAATAAAGTCCATATTATAATTGCGCATTAAAGCTATTATCCGTTAAATATTATTCTTATAACTGTCAGCCCAATCGACTGACTGCTGGTAAAGTGGAGGTAGTATAGCACTGTCAATATTCAACAAAAGTACAGCTTGTTCAAGTGCCCACCAGCTTCCTGTTTCATATGCTTTAACAACGTTTAAAATATAATAAAGTGTGTTTTTGTCCCCTAATAATGCCGTTTTTATTTCATCAGGGAAAGGTAGCTTTTCAACAAGCAAGCTCATTGGTTGATCAAGGATTGCATCTAGCAGTGAAAATAATCCTGTTAAAAATGCTTCGCCTGACTGACTTTTATTAACCTTTTTTGCCACAAGCTCACAAAAACGAGCACGTACAACACACACTTGCATTAGCTCTGCAGGTTTTTTACCCGCTGTATGAGCAGTAACAATAAGGCTCACAAACTTTTTAAGGCGTTCGTGTCCTAAATACACGAGCGCTTGCTTTAATGACGATATTTGGCTTTGTATAGGAAACACACCGCTGTTTATTAATCTCAGTAACTTATATGCGAGTGCAGCATCTAGCTCAAACAGGCTTGCGATTGTTTTAATGTCAGGGCTTTGCTTCATTATTTCTGCGTAAATAGCGACGACTAAACCATAATTATAATCAATGTCGTTTTGCTTGATCATGGTAGGCTTTGCAAAAAAATAGCCTTGAAAATAATCAAACCCCATATCAAAGGCAAGCTCATAGTCTTCTTGTGTTTCTATTTTTTCGGCTAGTATTTTTATTTGTTTATGCGCTTGTAACTTAGTAACTATGGGCTGTATTTCGCTAAGAGGTGTAATTGCAATATCAAATTTAATGAGCTTCACAAGCTTTAGAAAACGATCCCATTGTGGTTTATATACAAAATCATCGAGCGCGAGTTTGTAGTTACTATGAAATAAACCTCGGCATAGCTCATAGTTGTCGTCGGTAGGTTCTATGGTTTCGAGCAACTCAATCACAACGTCTTGGCATGGTAAGAAAGCACATAAATCGAGTTTTAATGATTCAGGTCCTATATTTATAAGCGCTTTTTTGCCTGATGTAATATGGCGTGTACCTAAATTTAATTGATTTTCCATAATAAGCCTTGCTGTTGCTTGGCCTTCTGCAATATCTGGAAAATAATTTTTTGGACTATCACGAAAAAGTAGCTCATAGGCTACTACTTTTTTACTTCGATTGAATATTGCTTGCCTTGCAACAAATACAGACACATTACCTACTTCTTAGCTTTTATATAATACTAAGTAATTAAACCCTAAGCAGGTAGATTTGTCACTAAACTTTAAAGTACAGAAACGATTTACCGGTATAAGGTTGTTATATAATCAGTTGCCACTTGTGGCCACGAAAAACGCATTTGCTCTGCGCTGTGCTTAATTTTATGCCACTTTTTAGGATTTTGCTTTTTAATTAAGAGAGTTTCGTCTAAACAGCTAATTAAATTACGCGTTTGCGTTGCTAACGTATCTCCATTAAAGCTAAAACCATTTTCGTGGTGTTTAACTGTATCTTTTAATCCGCCAACACTGTGAACTAAACACGGTTGCCCCGCTCGCATTGCTAGCATTTGGCTAATACCACACGGTTCAAACGAGCTTGGCATTAAAAATAAGTCACCTACTTGATACATTAAATCGCCAACACCTTGCCCATAGCCCTTTAAAAATAAAAGATTGGAATTACGCGCCATTGCTTTGGTAAATATGCTTTCGAGCTCTTTGTCACCCGAGCCGAGAATAATAAGTCTGCCATTATGTTCACTAATTAATTGGCACACTTTATCAATAGCTAAAGCTCCATTAACTTGCTGGCACAATAACAACACTTTTTGCTCTGTAAGTCGGCCAACGCTTGTGACTAATGGGCCATTATTAATCGTTGCTTTAAATTGCTGTAGTCGTTGGTGGGCAATATAGTAGCCGCTTTGTAACTGCTCGCTATTTGCCATCCAAGTAAATAAAGTGTTCCCTGCTTGGCTATAAAAATCGGCAAGAGTTACCCCTTCAAGTTCATTACTTGGATACTCACATCCGTTTAAAATACCGACAAGCTTTCCTTGGCTTGCTGCATTTTGCAGATCTTGCTCAAGCCCTTCGCCACCAAAAAAACCATGCTCGTAATTACTAGGTTCAAGAACCTCTTGGCTGTAGGTTGGTGATACAACATGTATTTTATCGCACAGATTTATTGCACTGCGCATAGGGTTAAAGCAATGCGGATAACGAGGGTCACATAGTTGCTGGCCATTATAGCTAAGTGACGGAAACCACGCCTCTAAGCTTGAATCATCATGTTTGAAAGGTCTAATACCTTGCAGTGCAATATTATGTACTGTGTAGGCAATGGGTAAGGTATTAAGTGAGCTATAACGTGGCTCAAACTTAAGTAAAACTGCAACGCAGGCGCTGTGCCAATCATGTAAATGTAGAGCTGTAGGGGGCTTTAATACACCTTGTAATAATGCTTCGCAGACAGCTGCATTAAATAAAGCAAATTTTGTCGCATCAGTTGCAAAAGGCCTCCCCGGTGCATCATTACAATATACACTGCCTGATTCACTAAATAACGGGTGGCTAATAACAATTTGGCTTACATTATTTTCGGCTTGTTGTACTTTAAAAATGGTTAATACATGGGGTTGAGCATTAAATGCAACGGTTACTTCACCTATATAAATACGCTCAAGCGGCTCAAACCCGTAATCAGGAATAACAACATCAACCGTTATACCTTGCTTTGCAAGAGCCTTAGGTGCATCGCGTACTACATCTGCCACACCGCCTACTTTTGCGCCTGGTAACGCGTCATTTTCTGCTGCAACCATTAATACATGCATTAATTTATTATTTCCTTTAAACCTGTGTGAGCTTGCTCACAAATGAGCAAGCTATGTTGTCGTGCTTATCTAACTTGTTGTTACGCTAGCTTTTTATTTTCTCGCGCTTGGCGTTCTAACTTTTTTGCAAGCTCAGTGAGCATATCACGTGTAACAAGAACGATACCTTTTTTAGATACCCTAAAGCCGTTTTCTTCATCTGTTTTTTTGTCAAAACCGATTTCAAGACCCGCAGGTATTTCACAGCTTCTATCTATTATTGCGCGTTTAATTTTACAACCTCGGTTTATAACCGCACCGGGTAAAATAACCGACTGCTCAATAGTACAAAATGAGCGAACGTGAACGTTAGAAAACAACAGGGATTTTCTAACCGCAGAGCCCGAAATAATACACCCACCCGAGACTGTTGAGTCTAAAGCCATACCACGTCTATCTTCGTCATCGAAAATAAATTTAGCAGGTGGTAGTTGCTCTTGATAAGTCCATATTGGCCACGTTGGATCGTATAAATCAAGTTGTGGCTCTGGCATTACCAGTTCCATATTAGCTTCCCAGAACGAGTCAAGCGTACCTACATCGCGCCAATAAGGTTGCCCTTCTTGGTTTGGATCTCTAAATGGGAAAGCAAATACATTATGCTCTTCTATAATCGCTGGAATAATATCGTGACCAAAATCGCGTCCAGAGCCTTCATTTTCAGAATCTTTTTTAAGTTGCTCAAATAAAAATTCTGTATTGAAAATGTAGTTCCCCATTGATGCTAAACATGTACCTGGCTTGCCGGGTACGGAGCTCGGCATTGCTGGTTTTTCATCAAAACGACACACTCTATTTTCTTCATCAACGGTCATTACACCAAACGTGTCTGCGGCTTCCTCTACTGGGACTTCAATACAACACACAGTCATATCTGCGCCTTTTTGCACATGTTCAGCCAATAAAGCACCATAGTCCATACGGTACACATGATCTCCAGACAAAATCATCACATATTTAGGAAGCTCATGACGAATAATATCTATGTTTTGAAAAACAGCATCTGCGGTTCCACAATACCAATCATCACCTTGGCGCTGAGATGCAGGTAGTATTTCAACCGACTCTCCTAGCTCTTTTTTAAAGTGCCCCCATGCGCGGTTTACATGGCGTATTAATGAATGTGATTTATATTGTGTAGCAATACCAACACGTCTCACACCCGAGTTAATGCAGTTTGATAGTGGAAAATCGATAATTCGATGCTTACCACCAAAGTAAACTGCTGGCTTTGCTCGCCAATCGGTTAGCTCATGCAGGCGAGAACCGCGTCCGCCTGCCAGTATTAACGCGTAAGTTTCTCTGGTTAGGCTACTTATGTAGCGATTTGCATAATTAGGCATAATACTCTCTCCATTTAGTCTAGGCTGTTAGTGGCATGGCTTTTAGTTGTCGTTAAGTCTGTTTCACTAATATTGAGGGGTTCTAAATGCCAAATGTCTTCACTGTATTGGCTTATGGTTCTATCACTTGAAAACAGTCCACTGGCTGCCGTATTTAAAATACTCATTTGTGTCCAGTAGGTTTGATCTGCGTAAGCTTTATCAACTTCTTTTTGAGCTGCTACATAACTTTCAAAATCGTGCGCAACAAGCCATGGATCGTGCGGGCTCTTAATTGCATTTGTTATATCGTCAAATAAGCATGGCTCAAATAAATTAAAATGCCCGCTCTCGAGTAATTGCATCACATTCTTTAAATCGCTATTTTGCGATATTAAATGCTCTGGATTATAACGTGATTTAATATCGTCAATTTCGTGAGCTTGTGCGCCAAACAAAAAGAAGTTGTCTGCACCAACGGCATCTCTAATTTCAATGTTTGCACCATCGAGCGTCCCTATCGTCAATGCACCATTCATCATAAACTTCATGTTACCAGTACCAGACGCTTCTTTGCCTGCGGTAGATACTTGCTCTGAGAGGTCGGTTGCAGGACAAATAACTTCCATTGCGGTTACGTTGTAATTAGGTAAAAATGCGACGCGTAAATATGGTGCAGCTTGAGGGTCTTTATTTATAACCTCTGCCACGTTATTAATAAGCTTAATAATTTTTTTAGCCATGTAATAACCTGGCGCTGCTTTACCACCTAATAGAACACAACGAGGAACAAGTCCTTGGGTATCCCCACGGCGAATGCGGTCATATAAATGAATCACATGAAGTATGTTTAATAGCTGACGTTTGTATTCGTGGATACGTTTTACTTGTACGTCAAACATCATTGATACATCAAAATCGATATCGCAGCGCGCCTTAACTAAATCAACTAAACGTTGTTTGTTTTCACGTTTAGCATTTTGCCACTGCTCATGAAATGCCTTGTTGTCATAAAAACGACGTAGGTCACTAATTTTTGAGAAGTTTTTAACCCAGTCATGACCAATTTTTCCACCAATTAATTCACTTAATACTGGATTACAATGCGCAAGCCATCGACGAGGCGTTACACCATTTGTTTTGTTATTAAACTTATCTGGCCACAATGCATAAAATTCTTTAAATAATCCCGCTTTTAACAGTTCAGTATGAAGTGCTGCTACGCCATTTACAGAGTAACTACCTACAATAGCTAAATAAGCCATACGAATTTGCGGCTCATCACCCTCTTCAATCAGTGACAATGCACGTTGCTTTTCAACATCTCCCGGCCATTGCTGTGCAACTTGTGCTAAAAAGCGTGCATTTATCTCGTAAACTATTTCTAAAATGCGTGGTAATAATTTTGAAAACAACAAAACAGACCATTTTTCAAGCGCTTCAGGAAGTAGCGTATGATTTGTATAGGCCATGGTTTTAGTTGTGATTTGCCACGCATCGTTCCAATTTAATTCGTAATCATCAATTAAAATACGCATTAGCTCTGCAACAGCAATACTTGGATGCGTGTCGTTTAACTGAAAAACATGAAAATCAGCAAAGTCACTAAAGCTCTCGCCATGTTGAGAAACCCATTGGTCTACTACGTCTTGAATACTCGCCGATGATAAAAAGTATTGTTGGCGTAACCTAAGCTCCTTACCATTTTCGCTGCTGTCATTTGGATACAGCACCATGGTGATCTGTTCGGCTAGATTTTTTTGTGCGACGGCTTCTGAGTAACTGCCCGCATTAAATTCGGTTAAATTAAATTCATCTGTTGCCTCTGATTTCCACAGACGTAGTGTATTTACGATATTGTTTTTATAACCAGGGACAGGTACATCGTACGGTACAGCTAATACATCTTGTGAGCCCATCCATTGACGGTGCTCTCTGCCAAATTTATCTGTGTAACTTTGCACATAGCCACCAAACTTCACACGTTTTGCATGCTCTGGTGCGCTTAGCTCCCATGGATGTCCTTCACGTAGCCAGTTATCTGGTTGCTCAATTTGGTTACCATCTTTAATCGATTGATTAAACATGCCGTATTCGTATCGTAGGCCATAGCCAATAACAGGCAACGCTAAACTAGCACAGCTATCTAAAAAGCAGGCTGCAAGGCGCCCTAGCCCGCCATTTCCTAGGCCAGCGTCGTGCTCGGCGTCTTCAATTGTTTCTATTGTTGTGCAGTACTCTTGTAGTGCTGAGCTTACTTGTTTATCTAAATCTAGATTTAAAACAGCATTACCTAGCGCACGCCCCATCAAAAACTCAAGAGAAAGGTAAGCCGTTTTGCGCCGTTTCTCTTGCTTAATTTGTTGATTCGTTTCTCTGCAGCGGGCCACAAGTCTGTCGCGAATAGTAAGCGCTAATGCGTGATACAAATAATGCTGCGATTCACCCACCTTATCTCGGCCGAGGGTATAATAAAAATGCCGTGTTAAGTCATCTTTAAGCGTACTTTCATCAATAACTGGCCCTTCTTGCCAGCCCTTTACTACACACACTTGATCACTTTGTTTAACCATGACTAACATCCTCTAAATTGGCACTAAAAACCCAACTACTTTGTGCTGAAATTTCAACCATCGCATCTTCATTACTGCTCACAGATGCATTATGTACACTTGATAGAATCATTTGCCACGGCGCATTAATTGGCGATGGGGGCATTTGACAAAAAATTGTTTTTTCACTGGCATTAAATACAATCAGCAATGCATGATTGTTTTGCTTATCAAGTAAGCTATACATTAAAAACTGTCTGGTATCTTCATGCCAGTGAGCATCAGTCATGGTTTTACCTTGTTCGGTAAACCACTTAACGGTAAAACGCTCGTCTATATCATCTAAAAATACACTGTGTTTAAACGCACTGTGCGCACGTCTAATTTTTAATGCATCATCAATAAATCGTGTTAACGAATGATTAAGTTGAGAATCTTTCCAGGCAAGCCAACTAGTGCGATTATTTTGGCAATAAGCATTGTTATTCCCCCCTTGCGAGTGCGCCATTTCGCTACCAGCAGCAATCATGGGAACACCTTTTGAGAGAATTAAAGTAAGTAAAAAGTTCTTTTGTTGCTGTAAGCGCAGTGCGTTTATTTTAGAGTCGCTGGTAAAACCTTCTACCCCACAGTTAAACGAATGATTTGCACTGTGCCCATCTCGATTTTGCTCGCCATTAGCTTCGTTATGTTTATGCTCATAACTCACTAAATCAGCAAGGGTAAAACCATCATGACTCGCTATAAAATTAATACTATTGAGCGGCCCACGTTGGCTGTGCTCAAAAATATCAAACGATCCATGCAAACGTTTTGCAACGTTGGCAATAATGCCTGTTTCACTTTGCCAAAAACGTCTAATTACATCGCGGTATTGATCGTTCCATTCTCGCCATGGCGGCGGGAATGCACCAAGCTGATAACCACCTGGGCCTATATCCCAAGGCTCACTTATTAACTTAACTTTGTTAAGCACAGGGTCTTGGGCAACTACTTGTAAAAAAGTATGTGCGGAGCTAAAGCCTGCTTTTGAGCGGCCTAAAATGGTCGCTAAATCAAACCTAAAACCATCAACTCCCATTACTTCAACCCAATAACGAAGGCTATCAAGTACAAGTTGCAGTGTTTTAGGGTGGTCAATATTTATGGTATTACCACAGCCGGTATCGTTTATATATACGTCAGGCTGCCCCTCTACTGTGCGGTAATAGGCTAAGTTATCAAAGCCTCTAAGCGATAGTATAGGGCCATCGGCCCCAGCCTCTGCGGTATGGTTATAAACAACATCTAAAATAACTTCTATGTCGGCAGCATGAAGCTCTTTCACCATTTGCTTAAACTCGTTTATATCGTCGTTTACTAAATAGTCTTTATGGGGGGTAAAAAAGTTAAGCGTGTTATAACCCCAATAGTTTTGCAGCCCTTTTCCTGTTAAAAATTGCTCACTAATAAAAGAATGAACAGGTAAAAGCTCAACGGCTGTAACACCAAAGCTTTGTAAGTGTTCAATAAAGCTTGGGTGGCTTAACCCTAAAAACTTCCCTTGTAGAGATTTGGGAATTTTAGGATGACGACACGTTGTACCTTTTACATGACACTCATAAATAACCGTGTTTGACCAACGGTGGTTAGGCTTTTTATGCCTATACATCGTAGGAGCCGCTACTTTTGATTTAGGTATATCAATCGCATTATTTACAGTGCTTTTAGTACCGATGGGCATTTGCCCGTAATGGCGTTCACTCCAAGTAAACTCACCAAACAAGTCTTTTGCATATGGGTCTATCAGCAGCTTATTTTCGTTAAACAGTTGACCATTTTTAGGGTTATATTCACCCTCAACTCTAAAACCATAAAGCGCACCGGCGTTTAATGGCGAAATATGAATACTCCAAATACCCCCTTCGTTGATATTCATCGCCATTTTTAGTATTTCTGAATGGCCACTTTTATCAAACAGGCATACATAAGCTTGGCTCGCCCCAGGCGCATAAAGCGCGAAGTTGACCCCATTATCAATAACACTAGAGCCAAGTGGTTCTACATTACCGGGTGCTACATCAAATCGGTTACTCATCATCAACCTTTTGTAAATAAATAGTAGTTAAGCCACCAATGGCAATTGAAATACTGTGTTTAAAACCATGATTTGATTCGTTTATTGCCTGAACTATCTGCGATGAATCTTTAGTTACCTCTACGCCAGAGCCAAAAAACTGAGTATCATCTGTATTTAAAATGACCTTGTAACGCCCTTTACTCGGTACGCCAATAACGTAGTTTTCATAGGACGCGGGGGTAAAATTAGCAATAACAACCACAAAGTTTTTTGCGTTTTTAGCATAGCGAACAAAGCTCAGAATGCTCTGCTGATTATTATTGTTATCTATCCAGGTAAAACCAGCCGCGCTCGAATCTAGCTCATACAACGCAGGTTGGTTTTTATAAACCGTATTTAGTGTTTTTACCGTTTGCTTTATACCATTATGGCTTTGGTGCTCAAGTAAATGCCAATCAATAGAATGATCGTGTCCCCACTCTTTTCGCTGTGCAATTTCACCGCCCATAAATAAGAGTTTTTTACCCGGGTGTGCCCACATAAATGCGTAATAAGCGCGTAAATTTGCAAATTTCTGCCAATCATCGCCTGGCATTTTTTCAATTAACGAGCCTTTACCATGTACTACCTCATCGTGGCTTAATGGCAATATATAGTTTTCGCTAAACGCGTATACCATCGAAAAAGTCATTTCGTGATGATGATGCTGACGATAAAGCGGGTCGTGCTGCATGTAATGCAAACTATCGTTCATCCAACCCATGTTCCACTTATAACCAAAGCCTAAACCGTTGTGCTCAACACTTTGGGTGACACCCGGCCATGCTGTTGACTCCTCAGCCACCATCATAATGCCTGGGTTGTTTTTATAGCTGCGCATATTGACTTGCTTTAGGCACTCAATTGCACCTAAGTTTTCACGCCCACCGTAGCAATTAGCAACCCACTCGCCTTCTTTTCGGCTGTAATCTAAATACAACATAGAAGCTACGGCATCTACACGCAGGCCATCTAAACCAAATTGATGTAGCCAATACATAGCATTTGATATTAAAAAGCTTTTAACTTCAGGACGGTCGTAGTTATAAATGTAGGTATTCCAATCAGGATGAAACCCTTGGCGTTTATCAGCATGCTCATATAAATGGGTGCCATCAAATCGATGTAAGCCATGCGGATCACTTGGAAAATGCCCTGGCACCCAATCAAGTAAAATACCTAAATTAGCTTTGTGGCACTGCTCTACAAAGTATTTAAAGCTGTTGTAGCCGCCAAAGCGGCTGGTAGGTGCAAATAATCCAACAGGCTGATACCCCCACGAACCATCAAACGGGTATTCACTTATTGGCATAAGTTGCAGGTGAGTAAAATTCATTTCAAGAGCGTAGCTAACGAGTTTGTCGGCAAGCTCTGTGTAACTTAAATAACGGTTGTTTTCAGCGCGTTGCCATGAGCCTAAATGCACTTCGTAAATACTAATTGGTGCATCAATATGGTTACGCTTTTGTCTGTTTTGAAGTGCCTGCTCGCCAAGCTTTATAGGTTCTGGTTTATACTGCAGTACACTTGCGGTGCCAGGTGCTTGTTGCATTTTAAATGCATAGGGGTCGGCTTTTTCGAGCACCTCTCCACTTTGCGCGGTAATTGCAAATTTGTAGCACATGTCAGCTTTAAGGCCTGGTACAAATAACTCCCATACACCACTTGCAGGATGAAAGCGCATAAAGTGGCGATTCGCTTGCCAAAAGTTAAACTCACCAATAATAGAGACACTTGCCGCATTAGGCGCCCATACACAAAAACGTACACCGTCTACGTTTTGTTGAGTACTAAAATGTGCACCAAAATGCGAGTAAGCATGTTCAAGACTGCCTTCGTTAAATAAATACATTGCCTCTGCATCAAGTGTGCTTTGGAAACTGTATTCATCATAAAAGGTAACGCTGCTATCTGTGTACTGAGCAATGCATTCATATGGCGCAGTGGGCAAAGCATCAACTTTGGCTATAAATAAGTCACTTTGCTGGTAGCGTTTCGCCTTAATACTTTTATTATTTAATGTAACACTTACGCTTATTGCACAAGGTAGATAAAAACGAATTTCAACCTCAGCATCCGTTTTATGTGCCCCTAAGAAGCTAAATGGGTCTTTAAATCGCCCTATATTTAATGCGTGTACTTGTGCATCGTAACTATTTTCATTAGTTGTACTGCTCATTTAACCTTTCCTTATTGAATCGATAGCAGCTAAAAGTGAGGCATTTTTGGTAAAAATTTCTTCACTGGTATGCGTTAATACACGTCGCCAATTAGGATATTCTTTATCTGTCCCGGGGATATTAACCGGATACTTTTGCTCATCTAAGTCATCTATTTGTATTGCAAATAAACGCGATTGAGAGCCTGCTAAACACAATGCAAGTGCGCTATAAACAGTCACAGCTTCACTATGTAATAAAAGCTCAGTTGTATTGCCATGGTGATTAATAAAACGTAGTAACCTTTGTTGCTCTTCTATTCGCTGTTGCTTTAGTTGCTCGTATTCATTGCAAGTTATAAGCTTATATTGTTGCTTAATATCTAAATCATCATGTTGCCACCAGCCTGTAAATGGAGGAACATCGTGATTAGCTATCATTAACAAACAATGTGTTGCCAGCTCATCTACCGATAAAAACTCTCCACTGTGCTGTTTCTCAAAATAGAATAAGCTGTTGGAAAAAATACCGCTAGATGCCAAAGCTTCCCTAACCTCTGGCGGTACGATGCCTAAATCTTCACCAATAACAATACTCTGATTAATATGCGATTCAATTTTTAAAATGGCAAGTAAATGCTCAAACGGATAATAAACATAACAGCCGTCTTGTTCGCCATTGCTTTCGAAGCACCACCATAGGCGCCTAATAGCCATTACGTGGTCAATTCGAAGTCCACCTACGTTTTGCATGTTTGCCCGAATGAGCGAGCGGTAAAATTGGTAGTGATTATTACTAAGGCTTTGGGGATTGAGGGCTGGGAGGCCCCAATTTTGACCTGCTTCAGCCCATGGATCGGGTGGAGCGCCTACACTTGCACCTTGGCTAAACAACGATTGCTGATTTTTAAATTCAGCCCCATCGCCAGCACAACCAACAGCTAAGTCGTTTATTAAGCCAATAGCCATGCCTCTCTCTGCGCAACTGTTTTGACACAGTGCCAGTTGCATATGCGCTTGCCATTGCAGGTAATAAGCAAATGTTAGGTTATCTGATTCGAGGGTATTTAACGTAGTAGAATGAGTATTACAAAAATCAGTAAACGCTTGGCGACGCTCATCACTTGCCGTTAATTCAAACTGATTATAAAGCGCTTCAAATAACGTATACTTTGTACGGCTTACATTTTCATAATCTATAAACTGATCATTACTTTTAATAAGCGCAGCGACATCATCTTGCTGCATAATGGCGTCAAGGTTTTCGTTATTTATTGCGTCTTCGCTTAGTACGATAGAAATATAAAGAGGATTTAATAAAGCGCGACTATTAGGGCTATAAGGACTGGCTCGCTCTGGCATATCAGCAAATAACAAATGCAGTGGATTAAGTAATATATAATCCATGTTTTGGAAGCTGCATAGTTTTGTAAGCGCTAATAAATCGTCAAAGTCGCCAATACCCAAATTCGCTCTATTTTTTAATGTGTAAAGCTGAATAGATAATCCAGTGCGCTTTGTGTCTCCCACTTGAAAGACTTGCTCAGGCACGCACCAAATTTGTGTAATAGCGTGTTGCTCACCTACCTGAACATTAGCGTCATGATAGCCAATTGACATATTATCTATGGGTAGTGCCAGCTCAATATAGCGAACGCCATGCAAGTAATATTCACCAGTGACAGCCAAGTTATAAAGGTTATCAAATGCTAAATGCATTCCAAGTGAAGGGACATCAATGTTAGCGGCTAAATATTGCTGACGTTCATCTATACGAAGCTTTAACAAACATGCACTTTGCTCAACTAAACTCACACTAGGTACTAAATCAAGCCAAAGCGATGCATCTAAATCATAAGTTAGTTGAGCTATTCCTGCTTCATTATTTGTATCAACACCACAACATTGCAAAGCACGTTTACGCGTTTCTTCGCTAAAAAATACCTGTTCACCTGTATACTTAGTGAATTCAAAGCCAATACCATGCAGGTAAAACAACTGCGAAAGAGCATCCATTGAATCGCCTTAATTAGTGCGTTGAGTATTTACTATGCTGTTTTCTGTGCCAAATGTATTGCCGATATAACCGTCAGCTTGATGGTCGTTATCTCAAATGTCTCCATTAATTAGATAACGAAAGTGAAATTGTTGATCGATAGGTAAGCGTTGCTTAAATTTAAACACACCTTGTTTTTTATAAAGCTTCATTGGCACTGGTTGCCAATCATTAAATTCACCTAATAAGCAAACTTCTTCTGCCTCTGGATGAGAAAATTCAAAAGTAACTTCAGCTTCATCTTTTGTTTTAAAAAAACGTTTATTCAACATAGCAGGCTCCAACTAAACCAAAAAGGGTACTTAATCTTTGCCACAGGCCATACAACTAAACAAAAAGGCGATGTGGTAACCATCTAAAAATCATTAAACGTGTTATTAGTTAAACAAAACTTTATTTGCGCTTTATTACAGTGCAAATAATATTTCAATTACACCAAAAAGGTGCATTAACCTTATATACAATACGCTTTAAATGATACTTAACATACAGAGCAATATTCAAACCAACAAACTATTAAAAACCTCATTAGTTCAATATATAAATATTTATAGCTGCAAATATCCGAAGAAAATTTAAAATCCTAAATTACTTTTTTTATATTACTTCATCATGGATAATACACATCATTCTAATACTCTGAAATATCATTAATTTCATGTTGAAAAAAAGCATTTTAATAACTACCACCATCATTTTTTTAGTTGTAGCTGCATTTATTGGTACTTCAATTTATACCTTATACAGTAAAAAAGAAATCTCAGTTGATCCTAAATTAAAAGAAATATCAGGAATAGAATTTGATAAACAGCAACGTTTATGGGCAATTAACGACGGAGGCAATGAACCAAAGCTATACAGACTCAATAAAGACGGTTCTATTGCTAAAGAAATTTTAGTTGAAAACGCTAAAAACATTGATTGGGAAGACATGACCCAAAACAAATTTGGGCACTTCTTTTTAGGCGATTTTGGTAACAACAAAAACGATCGTAGATGGCTCACTATTTATAAAATAGAAAACCCGATAGATATAAAAACAGATACGACTCAAGCAGAAATAATTAAGTTTACCTACCCCGAAATGGATGGCAGTCCTATAAAGCCCAATAAACGTAATTTTGATTTAGAGGCATTTGTAGCTCTAGGACGTCACTTATATTTATTTACTAAAAACCGCACAGAGCCATTTGACGGTATTACTAAGGTTTATAAAGTGGGCGATCATGCCGCTAATTTTAAAGCAGAGTTAATAGACTCATTTAAAACATGTACCACTTTAGAAAAGCTATGCTGGATAACATCGGCTGCTTTAAGCCCTGATCGTAAAAAGCTGATATTACTTGATTCAACCAGTATTTGGTTATTCGAAAATTTTGAGGGTGATAAGTTTTTTTCTGGCGATGTATCAAAAATTGACTTAGGAATAGTGACTCAAAAAGAAGCTATCACTTTTTTTGATGACAATACTATTGTATTTACAGATGAAGAGTTTAAAGGTATTGGCGGTAATGCTTATTTTATAAAGCTTGATGAAGCCAAAAAAGAAATTATAAGAAAAAAGCCGACCTCAGAAAAAATACATCCATAATATAATGTGAGGATGTAACTAATTTTGTGTAACTGCCTATCATTATTTACTCTAAA